>JBCNOX010000464.1:0-4610 GCA_039593645.1 Pseudoduganella sp. | reverse complement strand
CGCCTGCAAATACCACCCGCAAGGCATGCGCAGCCTGAACGGCGGCCGCCCCGGCGCCTTCGGCAAGCATAGCCTGGCCGAGTACGTGGTGCGCGCCAACCAGGAAATCTTGGTAGTGCCGATGATCGAGAGCCTGGCCGGCGTCGGGAACATCGACGCCATCCTCGATGTGCCCGGCGTCGACTTTGTGCTGGAGGGAGCGGCGGACCTGTCGCAGTCCTGCGGCATGCCGTGGCAGATCTCCGCGCCGCCGGTGCAGGAAGCGCTGCTGCAGGTGCAGCATGCCTGCGCCCGGGCAGGCATTCCCTATTGCGCCATTCCACGCGCCGATGGCGACCACGCCGCCTGGCGCAAGCGCGGCGTTTCGGCATTCGTGCTGGGCGACGAACGCGGCATCGCATTCCGCGCCCTGCAGGCAAAACTCAACTCAATGACTCAAAGCGAAGGATGAACACGTGAAGAACGAAGACTTTTTCCAGGCGCAGGCCGCGCAGATCGTGCTGCAGGACCTGGTCGACTGCCTGCTGGCAGAACAATTTTTCGATATGAGCGGGCCGGCCCTGCTGTCGCCCGAACAGGCGCGCACCCGCTACGGCCGCCATTTGCCATTGCCGGACATGCCAGCCGGCAGCCTGGTCTGGCAGTGGCCCATCTCCGAACAACCACTGCACAGCGTACTGGTGCCGGTGGAGCGCGGTATCGTCCAGCCTTTGCAAAGCCTGCCTGGCGCCCAGGCACACGAACTGAGCCCGGACGCAAGCGGCGAAGGCTTCCAGGCTGTCCGCCTCGGCCCGGTGCGCTTCATGGAGCTGCTGCTGGCCCATGCGCCGGATGATTTCATTCCGCGCAATGCCGAAGGCGCCGCAATGTTCCTCGAATGGGTGCGCGAATCCGTGCAGCAGACCGCATGGTCGCTGGCGCACAAGGTGGACACCGCCAACCTGCTGCAACGCAGCCCCGCCGCCGCCTTCCAGGTGCTGGAGCAATGCGCTTCCTTGCGCGACCGCCCGTTCCACCCTGTCGCCAAGCCGAAAAAAGGGTTTTCGAAAGAGGACTATCACGCCTACATGGCGGAATTCGGCAATGAAGTGCCGCTGAACTGGATCGCGATCGAGCGCAATACCGTCGCTTCCGGCAACGGCATCGAGGATGCTTTGGCCACCAGGCCTGAGCATTTCCTGCTGACCGACGACCAGCAAGCGGCCCTGCAGCAGGAACTGCGCCAGCGCGGCATCGCCGACAGCCACGTGGCGCTGCCGGTCCACCCATGGCAACTGCGCCACATGCTGCCGCAGATGCTGGGGCCGGAACTGCGCGACGGCGTCTGCGTCCCGCTCGACTTCCAGAACGGCGGCTTCCTGCCTACGTCCTCGGTGCGCTCGCTGGCGCCGGTGTCGGAAAGCCACCACTACCTGAAACTGCCGCTCGGGATCTACTCCCTCGGCGCCTCGCGCTACCTGCCGGCGATCAAGATGATCAACGGCCAGCGCAGCGAAAGCCTGCTGCGCCAGGCCATGTCCCTGGACAGCGAACTGGCGCAGCGCGTCTTCATCTGTGACGAAACCAAGTGGTGGTCCTACCTGCCGCAGCACGCCACCCTGTTCGACGAAGGCCCGCGCCACCTGTCGGCCATGGTGCGCAGCTACCCGCCGCAATTGATGAACGATCCCGAGTGCCGCCTGGTGCCGATGGCCGCGCTGGGCGTGCCGCTGCCGCCGGAAGCCACGCACTTCTTCGACGAGTGGCTGCGCTACCGCGGACTGGCAGCGGTTGCTGGTGGCGTGCTGACGCTGTTCCGCGAGCTGTGCGACAGCTTCTTCGACATCAATCTGCGCATGTTCCGCCTCGGCATGCTGGCCGAAGTGCACGGCCAGAATGCCGTGCTGGTATGGCGATCCGGCCGCATGGAAGGCCTGCTGCTGCGCGACCACGATTCGCTGCGCATCCACGTGCCATGGCTGGAGCGCCAGGGCCTGGCCGATCCGGTGTACAGCCTCAAGCCGGGCCACGCCAACACGCTGTACCACGACACCCCGGAAGACCTGCTGTTCTACCTGCAGACGCTGGCGATCCAGGTCAACCTGCGCGCCATTGTCGAAGTCGCGGCGCAGCGCTACAAGATGCCTGCCGCGCAGCTCTGGTCCGTCCTGGGCGAATCGCTGCAACAGGCCATCGAGCGCATCGACTTCCCGGCCGAAGCGCGCGCCATGCTGCGCCAGCGCCTGTTCCAGGCGCAGGCCTGGCCGTTGAAGCTGCTGGTGCGTCCGATGATGGAGCGCGCGGCCGGTCCGGGCAGCATGCCGTTCGGGAAGAGCCTGACCAGCAATCCGTTCCGTTCGCTGCAGGCGGGATGAGCGATGCACGACATCCAGCCGAGGATACAGGGCGTGTGGCCGGAATTGCGCGAACTCTTTGAAGGGGTCAAAGCATCCACCATCGGCCACCTGTGCGAGCAAGGCTATGTGCACGGCCTGCAGCCGCTGGCGCGCCCCATCCGGCTGCTCGGCAATGCCGTCACCGTGAAGCTGCCCGCCGCCGACGGCAGCGCCATCCGCCCTGCCCTGATCGCGAGCCAGCCCGGCGACGTGCTGGTGATCGAGATGGCGGCCGGCGACGAGCATCGCGCCTGCTGGGGCGAACTGCGCACGCTGGCCGCCATGAAAAAGCAGCTGGCAGGCGTGGTGATAGCGGGCTGCGTGACCGACGTGCGGGCCGTATCAGGGCTGGGCTTCCCCGTGTTTTCCCGCGCCGTCAGCGCGCTTACCACGCGCACCCTCGACAGCGGGGGCGCGGTCAATGTCCCTGTCAGCATCGCCGGGGTGCGGGTCCGTCCCGGCGACCTGGTGGTGGGCGACGACGACGGCTTGTTCATCCTGGATCCGGCTTCGGCACTGGCAATCGGCCAGCGGGCGCACGCCAAACAGCAGGATGAAGCGGCCCGCCGCGAGCAATTGCGTTGACTTCGACCAGTCGTCAGATGATAATGAGAACCATTTTCAATTAGCCAGCCAGCTGTGCACCTGCTGCATGCCGAGCCAGCCTTGTCATCTGAGGAGCTTTCCGTGCAGTCGAATCAGCTTTTGCCATTTAAGTACCGCCCGCTGGTGGCGGCCATCCTGCTTGGCGCATCAGCGCAATCGCACGCCCAGCAAGAAGTCGGGCTTGTCCTTGAACCTGTCGTCATCCTCGCTTCGCGCTCGAATATCGAAGCGGACAAGGCGCCCCAGACCGTGGTCGTCATCGACAGTAAGGAAATCGAACGGCAGCTGGCCATTTCGGGCAACTCCTCCGATGTCTTGAGCAGCATCCTGCCTTCCTACACGCCAAGCCGCGGCAAGATGAACGGCTCGGGCGAAACGCTGCGCGGCCGTACTCCACTGATCCTGATCGACGGCGTGCCGCAATCGAACCCGGTACGCCCGACCGGCCGCGAAGCCCACACCATCGACTACTCCATGGTGGAGCGCATTGAAATCGTGCAGGGCCCGAACGCCATCAACGGCCTGGGCGCGACCGGCGGCACCATCAACATCATCACGCGCCGCCCGGAAAAGGGCACCATGAACCAGACCGTCGACGTGCAGGTGACGGCGCCGACCACCCATGTCGAAGGCGACACCCTGAGCTACAAGACCAGCTACCGCATCGACGGCCGCCTGGACAAGCTCGATTACCTGTTTGCCGTTTCCTATGAGGACCAGGGCCTGTACCTGGATGGCAAAGGCCGCAGCATCGGCGTCGACGTGACCCAGGGCGACCTGATGGACTCGCGCAGCTACGACGTGCTGGCCAAGATCGGCTACCGCCCGGATGACCAGCAAAAGCTGCAGTTCTCCGTCAACCGCTACCGCATCAAGTCCAAGGCCAACTACCTCGGCGTGCCGGGCGACCGCAAGGCCGGCATTCCTTCCACCTCGGTCGAAGGCCCCCCGCCAGGTGTGCCGGCCTGGAACGACGTGTGGACCAGCAGCGCCAGCTACAACCATTACGACCTGGCCGGGATGGAGTTGTCCGCCATGGTCTTCAACCAAGAGTTCGTGGGCCTGTTCGGCGCCGACAAATCGGCCACCTTCCAGGACGTGAAGATCGCGCCCGTCGGCACCCTGTACGACCAGTCGCGCGCCGTCGCTTCCAAGTTCGGCAGCAAAGTCGGCCTGACCAAGGCTGGCCTGCTGGATGGCCGCCTGAAGCTGACCGCCGGTATCGACACGCTGTCCGACAAAGGCAAACAGAACATGCACCTGACCGGCCGTACTTTCGTCCCAGAGTCGAAATACACCAACCTGTCGTTGTTCACGCAGGGTGAATTCAAGGTGTTCGACACCCTGACCATGCATGCCGGCGTGCGCCGCGAGAACGCCGACCTGACGGTGGACAGCTACCGCACGCTGGCCGCCTACAAGAACACCTTCGTCGAAGGCGGCAAGATCAAGTTCAACGAAACGCTGGCCAACGCCGGCCTGGTGCTCACGCCGGTCAAGGACGTGACCGTATATGCCAGCTATTCCGAAGGCTTCGGGCTGCCGGACATCGGCCGCACCCTGCGCTCGATCAATACGCCGGGCCAGAGCATCAGCAAAATGCGCAACCTGGAACCTATCCTGACCGAA
>JBCNOX010000463.1:0-4618 GCA_039593645.1 Pseudoduganella sp. | reverse complement strand
ACCATGGTGACGCCGATCACGAACACGCCCAGGCCGGTGTGCGCCGCCAGCATGCCCCACCATGAACGCGGCTGGCGCGCCAGTTTGCCTCGTTGCTGCAGCATTTGCCAGCCGGTGCCCAACAGTATCCACGCCGCCAACAGCAGCCCGAGCGACGACATCACTGAACCGCGCACCAGCAGCGCCGCGCCGATGCCGGCGCCAAGCGCGATGGCGGCTGGCCAACGCAAGCGGCGCGCCAGTTGCGCCAGCGTGCCGTTGCGCCAGCCTGCAAAAGGACCGGCCGCGACCAGCAGCAGCACCGGCAGCATCATCGGCACGAAGACTTTTTCAAAGTAGGGCGGCCCAACGGAAATCTTGCCCGCGCCAAGCGCATCCAGCACCAGCGGGTACAGGGTGCCTAGCAGCACGGTGCCCGTCGCCGCCAGCATCACGACATTTTGCAGCAGCAGCAGCGATTCGCGCGACAGCGGCGAGAACACGGTTCGCTGGCGCAAGCGCGGCGCACGCCATGCATACAGCGTCAGCGAGCCGCCAACGACCACCGCCAGGTAGGCCAGAATAAACGCGCCGCGGCGCGGGTCGGTGGCGAAGGCATGCACCGACGTCAGCACGCCAGAGCGCACCAGGAAGGTGCCCATCAGCGACAGTGAAAACGCCAGGATCGCCAGCAGCGCCGTCCAGCTGCGGAAGGTACCGCGCTTCTCGGTCACGATCAGCGAATGCAGCAGCGCGGTACCGACCAGCCAGGGCATGAAGGAAGCGTTTTCCACCGCGTCCCAGAACCACCAGCCGCCCCAGCCCAACTCGTAATATGCCCAGAAGCTGCCCATGGCGATGCCCAGCGTCAGGAAGCTCCAGGCGGCAAGTGCCCACGGCCGCGACCAGCGCGCCCACGATGCATCAAGCCGGCCGCCCAGCAAGGCCGCGATGGCAAATGCAAACGTCACCGAAAATCCGACGTAGCCCATGTACAGCAGCGGCGGATGCGCGATCATGCCCGGGTCCTGCAGCAGCGGGTTCAGGTCATTGCCGTCCGGCGCTGCAGGCAGCATTCGCAGGAAAGGATTCGAGGTCAGGATCAGGAACAGCAGGAAGCCGACCGCCACCAGGCCCAGCACGCCGATCAGTCGCGCCTGCACCTCGCGCGGCAGTTGTTGCGACAGGCTGGCTGCGGCAAACGTCCAGGCTGCGAGCAGCCAGGTCCAGAGGAGCAGCGACCCTTCGTGACCGCCCCAGGCCGCGCTCAGGCGGTATTGCCAGGGCAGCAGGCTGTTGGAATGCTGGGCCACGTAGCGCAGCGAAAAGTCGTTCGTATACAGCGCGTAGAACAGGCAGGCAAAGGCCAGAGTGCTGAAGAAGAGCTGCCCCGCTGCCGCCGGTCGCGCCAGGGCCATCCAACGCACGTCGCCGCGCTGCGCACCGGCCAGCGGCAGGAAACCCTGCACCGCGGCCAGGAGCAGGGCCAGTATCAATGCAAAGTTGCCCGCTTCCGCAATCATGGCAAGCCTTTCATGGATGCCGGCGCGCGGCCTTGTTCCAGCGCATGCGCGGCTTCCTTCGGCATATAGTTTTCATCGTGCTTGGCCAGCACTTCCTGTGCCAGGAACAGCGCGCCTTGGCCCAGGCGGCCCTGCGCCACGGCGCCTTTGCCTTCCTTGAACAGGTCGGGCAGGGTGCCCTGGTATTGCACCGGTACTTTCTGGACATTGTCGGTGATGACGAAGCTGACGGTCAGACCGTCATTCAGCCGCCTTACGCTGCCTTGCTCGACCAGGCCACCGATGCGGAAAATGCCGTTGCGCGGCGCGGCACCCGCCACCACTTGCGAAGGCGTGAAGAAGAACACCAGGTTGTCGCGAAAAGCGGACAGCACCAGTGTCGCAGCGATGCCGCAAGCGGCCAGGCTGGCGCCGATCAGGGCAAGCCTTTGGTGGCGCGGCTTCATGCCGCACCTTCGCCGTCATGGTTGGCGATGGCAAGCCGCGCCGCGCGCTCGCGCCGTCCAAGCATCCACGCTTCCAGCAACATCAGCCCGAACACCACACTAAACGAGCCCCACACATAAGGGCCGTAGCCGCCCATGGCGAGGAAATCCTGCAGGCTATGCCAATTCATTTCATCCTCCGGCGCAGCCATGCTGCGCTGCCGTGCCGTTCCAGCACGATGCAGCGCGCGCGGCGCAGCGCGATTGCAATCCCGTAGCACCAGAACGCCACCACCATCAGCAGCATTGCGGACAGCATGTCAGGCGCCATGGTTGGCGCGTTGCCGAGCGTGACGGATGGCCCCTGGTGCAGGGTGTTCCACCAATAAACCGAGAAATAAATGATCGGGATGTTGACTGCGCCCACCAGGGCCAGCACCGCAGCGGTGCGGTCGGCGCGGCGCGGATCGGCAATCGATGCGTGCAGGCCCATGTAGCCAAGGTAGAGGAACAGCAGGATCAGTTCCGACGTCAGGCGCGCGTCCCACACCCACCAGGCGCCCCAGGTCGGCTTGCCCCATAGGGCGCCGGTCCACAGTGCGAGGAAGGTAAACAGGGCGCCGGTAGGGGCCAGTGCGCTGGCCATGATCGAGGAAACCCCGGTGTGATACGCCAGGCCGAATCCGGCCCATCCCGCCATCGCTATATAGATCAGCATCGACATCCAGGCCGCAGGCACATGGACGAAGATGATGCGGTAGGCGTCGCCTTGCTGGAAGTCGGTCGGTGCGACCAGCAGGCCGATGGCCAGCCCGGCTAATCCCGTCAGCACGCCGAGCGCGGAGAACCAGGGGATCAGGCGGCCGGCCAGATAATAGAAATTGCGGGGAGAGGCAAAAGTGAATACCGTAAGGCGGCGCCGAGCGCCGTTTGCGGTGGAATAATACGGTTGATCCATAAGCTCAACTCCGTCCTACTCGTGTGCAATCCGCAGCGCTGCGGCGGCGGCCCATGGCGCAGCAGCCAGCGATCCGGCCAGCAGGGCGCCCAGCAACATCAGATGGGGCGCACTGCCGGTTCCGTCACTGGCGGCTACGACAGCGGAGCTACCAAGAATTAGTAAGGGAATATACAGGGGCATCAATATCAGTGCAACAAGTACGCTGCCCCCGCGCGCGCCCAGCGCCAGGCCGGCGCCGATGCTGCCAAGGAGGCTCAGGACCGGCGTGCCAAGCAGCAGTCCAAACCACAGCACCCCCATCGCTTCGGGATCGAGGCCGTACTGCAATGCGACCAACGGGGCCAGTACCAGCAAGGGCAATCCGGAGGTCAGCCAGTGCGCCATCACCTTGGCCAGCACCAGCACTTCCAGCGGCTGCGTCGACAGCAGCAATTGTTCGAGGGAGCCATCGGCATGATCGTCGGCGAACAGGCGTTGCAGGCCAAGCAGGGAAGCTAGCAAGGCCGACACCCACACGATGCCCGGCGCCACGCTGCGCAGCAATTTTGTATCCGGGCCGATGGCCAGCGGAAACAGCGAGGTCGTGACAAGAAAGAAGGCCAACGGCATCAACGCGTCGCTGCGCCGGCGCATAGCCAGCAACAGGTCGCGTTGGATCAACTGGCGCGCCGCTTTCAGCATGGGGTGCCCAGTTGCAGTTGGCGCGCGCCCGGCAGGAACGGATCCTGGTGGGTGGTCAGGACCAGCATGCCGCCGCGCGCGCAATGCGCCTGCAGCACCCGGCCGACCTGGGCCGAGGAAACCTGGTCCAGTGCGGCCAGCGGTTCATCAAGTATCCATAGCGGTCGCGCGGGCGACAGCAGCAAACGCGCCAGCGCCACGCGCTTGCGCTGGCCCTGCGACAACAGGCGCACCGGACGCTGGGCCTCGGCTTTCAGCCCGATTTCATCCAGCGCCATCAGCGCATCTTCACGGCTGCATCGCTCGCCGGGCAAGCCGCCCAGCGCCAGGTTTTCCCACGCCAGCAGGTCCGCCTTCAAGCCGTCGGCGTGGCCGATGTGGAGCAGTTGGGAGTGGAAATGGGCGCGTGTGGCAAGAACAGGTTTGCCTTGCCAGTGAACGGCTCCGCGCTCCGGCAGGGCCAGTCCGCACAGGGAGCGCAGGAGGGTGGTCTTGCCACTGCCATTGCGGCCCTGCACCCAGAGCGCTTCGCCGGCTTGCAGCGAAAAGCTGACGCCCGCGAACAAGGTGCTGCGGCCGCGGCGGCATGTGAGCTGTTGACAGGTCAATCCCATGAATCCCTCATCGAAGTGGCCATCATCCTATCACCCGTATGTTCGCTTGCCAGCGCCAAATTGGCAAATCTATAATCTGGATCATGTTTACCCGAAATTTCGCAGGCTTCCTGGTTTTTTCCCAGATCGTTGTATCCATCCCATTGTTTGCTGCCGAAAGCGGCCAGCCAGATCGCCGCAGTATTGCTGCGTACGTGGCACCGCAAGCGCTTGCCCTGCAGCTCGATGGCCGCCTGGACGAAGCGGCCTGGGAACTGGCACCCCTCAACAAACGCTTTTACCAGTTCCAGCCGGAAGATGGACGGGATGCGCCGCAGCATTTGCTCACAGCGGTGCGTGTGCTGGTAGACCGCGACGCACTGGTGTTCGGCATCCGCGCCTGGAACGGCGACCCGAAGACCTTGAACGGCACCCTGGCGCGGCGCGACAAAGTAG
>JBCNOX010000462.1:0-4620 GCA_039593645.1 Pseudoduganella sp. | reverse complement strand
TGTTCGGGATGCACGAACTGAACAACGTGTGGAACCGCCCTTACGTGAAATGCGCCCGCGTCGTGGGTGAAGTCATGGGTAAGTACCACCCGCACGGCGACGCGTCGATTTACGACACGCTGGTGCGCATGGCGCAGGACTTTTCGCTGCGCTACATGCTGGTCGACGGCCAGGGTAACTTCGGTTCCATCGACGGCGACAACGCCGCGGCGATGCGTTACACCGAGTGCCGCCTGGACAAGATCTCGACCGAACTGCTGGCCGACATCGACAAGGAAACCGTCGATTTCGCGCCGAACTATGACGGCAAGGAGAAAGAGCCTACCGTCCTGCCGACCAAGATTCCTAACCTGCTGATCAACGGCTCGTCCGGTATCGCAGTGGGTATGGCGACCAACATCCCGCCGCACAACCTGACGGAAGTGATCAACGGCGCGCTGCACGTGCTGTCCAACCCGGACTGCTCGATCGATGAACTGATCGAACTGATTCCGGCGCCGGACTTCCCGACCGGCGGCATCATTTACGGCGTGTCCGGCGTGCGCGATGGCTACCGCACCGGCCGTGGCCGTGTGGTCATGCGCGCCAAGACCCACTTCGAGGAATACGGCAAGGAAGGCGGCCGCACCGCGATCATCGTGGACGAGCTGCCATACCAGGTCAACAAGAAGTCCCTGCTGGAGCGCATCGCAGAAAACGTGCGCGACAAGAAGCTGGAAGGCATTTCCGACATCCGCGACGAGTCCGACAAGTCGGGCATGCGCGTGGTGATCGAGCTGAAGCGCGGTGAAGTGCCGGAAGTGGTGCTGAACAACCTGTACAAGCAGACCCAGTTGCAGGATACCTTCGGCATGAACATGGTCGCCCTGGTGGACGGCCAGCCGAAGCTGATGAACCTGAAGGACCTGCTGGCGACCTTCCTGTCGCACCGCCGCGAGGTCGTCACCCGCCGCACCATCTTCGAACTGCGCAAGGCCCGCGAGCGCGGCCACGTGCTGGAAGGCCTGGCAGTGGCGCTGGCGAACATCGACGAATTCATCGCCATCATCAAGGCTGCGCCTACGCCGCCGATCGCGAAGCAGGAACTGATGAACAAGGCCTGGGATTCGTCCCTGGTGCGCGAGATGCTGAAGCGTACCGGCGAAGAAGGCCAGGCTGGCATCGAAGCCTTCCGTCCTGAGCACCTGCCTAAGCACTATGGCATGCAGCCGGATGGCCTGTACAAGCTATCCGACGACCAGGCAGGCGAAATCCTGCAAATGCGCCTGCAGCGCCTGACCGGCCTGGAACAGGACAAGATCGTCAACGAGTACAAGGAAGTGATGGCCCTGATCGCCGACCTGCTGGACATCCTGTCCAAGCCGTCGCGCGTGACCGCGATCATTACCGACGAACTGAACGCCTCCAAGCTGGAATTCGGCGAGAAGGATCCACGCCGTTCCTCGATCGAGAGCAATGCGACCGACCTGGAGACGGAAGACCTGATCACGCCGCAGGACATGGTGGTGACCCTGTCGCACATGGGCTATATGAAGGCCCAGCCGCTGTCCGAATACCGTGCCCAGAAGCGCGGCGGCCGCGGCAAGCAGGCAGCGGCTACCAAGGATGAAGACTGGATCGACCAGCTGTTCATCGCCAACACCCACGATTACATCCTGTGCTTCTCCAACCGTGGCCGCATGTACTGGCTGAAGGTGTGGGAAGTGCCGCAAGGCTCGCGTACTTCGCGCGGCAAGCCGATCGTGAACATGTTCCCGCTGCAGGACAACGAGAAGATCACCGTGGTGCTGCCGCTGTCGGGCGAAAACCGCACCTTCCCGGAAGACCATTACGTCTTCATGTCGACCAGCCTGGGTACTGTGAAGAAGACCCCGCTGAAGGACTTCTCCAACCCACGCAAGGCCGGCATCATCGCGGTCGACCTGGACGAAGGCGACTTCCTGATCGGTGCAGCGCTGACCGACGGCAAGCACGACGTGATGCTGTTCTCCGACGCCGGCAAGGCGGTACGCTTCGACGAAAACGACGTGCGTCCGATGGGCCGTACCGCGCGCGGTGTGCGCGGCATGAACCTGGAAGAAGGACAGACCGTGATCGCGCTGCTGGTGGCGGAAAACGAAGAGCAGTCGGTGCTGACCGCAACCGAGAATGGTTTCGGCAAGCGTACCCCGATCACCGAGTACACCCGTCACGGCCGCGGCACCAAGGGCATGATCGCGATCCAGACCTCCGAGCGTAACGGCAAGGTGGTGGCGGCGACCCTGGTGACCAAGACCGACGAGATCATGCTGATCACGACCGGCGGTGTGCTGATCCGCACCCGTGTATCGGAGATCCGCGAGATGGGCCGGGCCACCCAGGGCGTGACCCTGATTGCGGTGGAGGACGGCACCAAGCTCTCGGGCCTGCAACGCATCGTCGAAGCCGACGCCGACGAGCCGGAGGCCGAGGCGGACGCTGAAGGCGGCGCAGCGGCCGAATAAGGCTGACCCGCAACGGGCCCCGTCTGAGACATCAGGCCGGGCCCGTTAGTTTTTTTAACTACCAAATTCGAAAAACAAATAAACAATGAAGAAAATCGTCGTAGCCTTGATCGCTTCCTTTGCCTTGGCCCAAAGCGCCCTCGCCGCTGACCAGGCTCCTGTGCCGGCCAACGCCGCCGCCGTGCGCGAACTGCTGGATGCGATGAACTACCGCGTCACCTGGAAGGCATCGATGGAGCAGATGTCCAGGACCATGCCTGGCATCATGCGCCAGCAGATCGAAGCCGGTATCAAGTCCGATGCCAAGCTGACCGATGCGCAGCGCAAGGAAAAGCTGCAGCAGATGGAGGCGCAATTGCCGAAAATGACTGAAGTGTTGAGCAGCGTCTTCACCGATCCGGGCCTGATGGCGGATATGGAAAACGAGATGATCGCGCTGTACTCGCGGCACTTCACCGTCGATGAATTGAAGCAGATCGCGGCCTATTACCGCACCCCGGTTGGCATGAAGAGCATGCAATTGATGCCGCAAGTGATGGCGGAATCGATGGCGATCGGCCAGCGTGTGACTATGCCGCGCATTCAGAAGGCAATGGAGCAGTTCCGTCAAAAATAGGGAGCAAGCATGAAAAAGATCGCCTTTGCCGCCGCAGTATTCTCTTTCGCCGCCATCGCCCACGCCGCTCCGGCCAGCGAAGCATCCATCCGCGAGCTGATGGAAACGACCGGTGCGCGCGCCAATATGGCCATGTCGCTGCAAAACCTGGCGAAGGCGCTGCCGCAGATCCTGCGCGCTCGCGCGGAAGCCATGGTGCGCAACAATCCGAAGTTCAACGACGAACAGCGCAAGGCGGAAATGGCGAATGTGGAGCGCCGCATGCCGATCATCACCACCGCCCTGCAAAAGGACCTGAACGATCCGAAGCTGGTCGATGAGCTGTACAACCAGGTGGTGCCGCTGTACGCACGCCATTTCACCCAGGAAGACGTGAAGGCTTTGACGGCTTTCTACAAAAGCCCGACCGGCAAGAAATCGCTGGAAGTAATGCCGGTGCTGATGGGCGAAAGCGCCCAGGCCGCGCAAAAGCTGGTGCAGGAGCGCGCGAAGCGCATTGTCGAACAAACGAAGTAAGGAGTCTCGAAGTGGCGAACATCTACAATTTCTCCGCCGGCCCGGCCGTGCTGCCAAAGGAAGTGCTGCAACAGGCGGCCGCTGAAATGCTGGACTGGCAGGGCAGCGGGATGTCCGTCATGGAGATGAGCCACCGCGGTCCTGAATTCATTTCGATCTACAAGGCCGCCGAGCGCGACCTGCGCGAGCTGCTGGCCGTGCCGGACAATTACAAGATCCTGTTCATGCAGGGCGGCGGCCTGTCGCAGAACGCCGTGCTGCCGATGAACCTGTGCGGCGGCGCCGACAGCACCATCGATTTCGTGCAGACCGGCTCCTGGTCCAGCAAGTCGATCAAGGAGGCGGCGCGCTATGCGCGCGTCAACGTGGCTGCCTCCTCGCAGGCGACCGGTTTCGACCGCGTGCCGGACCAGAAGGACTGGAAGCTGACCCCTGGCGCGTCCTACCTGCACATCTGCACCAACGAGACCATTGACGGTGTCGAATTCAACTTCGTCCCGACCGTGCAGGGCGATACCGATATCGTGGCCGATATGTCGTCGCACATCCTGTCGCGCCCGGTGGACGTCAGCAAGTACGGTGTGATCTTCGGCGGCGCGCAAAAGAATATTGGCCCGGCCGGCGTCACCGTGGTGATCGTGCGCGACGACCTGATCGGCAGAGCGCTGCCATTCTGCCCATCCGCGTTCGACTTCAAGAACGTGGCGGAGAATGAGTCGATGTACAACACGCCACCGACCTACGGCATTTATATCGCCGGCCTGGTGTTCCAGTGGCTGAAGAAGCAGGGCGGCGTGGCCGCCATGGAAAAGCGTAATATTGAGAAAGCCGAGCTGCTGTACCAGGCGCTCGACGCCGACGACTTCTACCAGAATCGCGTGGCAAAAGAATACCGTTCGCGCATGAACATCCCGTTCTACCTGCGCGACGAATCGAAAAATGAAGCATTCCTGGCCGGTGCGAAGGCGCGCGGGCTGTTGCAGCTGAAGGGCCACAAGTCCGTCG
>JBCNOX010000461.1:0-4637 GCA_039593645.1 Pseudoduganella sp. | reverse complement strand
TGGCTCGGTCCCGACCGCCAGCAGAACTGGAGCTGGCCGCGCCTGGCGGGCGAGTTCCACGGCAGCGGGTGCACGCTGGCCGCCGCCACGGCAGCCCTGCTGGCGCTGGGCAATACCATGGCCCAGGCATTGACCAAGGCGCAAGGCTATACCCAGCGCGCGCTGGCCGCTTCGTACGCGATCGCACCCGGCCAGCGCATCCCGCAGCGATAAGGAGAAATGATGCAAGGACTTTACCTGGTCACCCCGAATTGGGATGACACCGAAAAACTGCTGGAGGTGACCGAGCAGGCGCTGCGCGCCGGCGTCGCGCTGCTGCAGTACCGCCACAAGGAGGCCAGCCCGGCGCTGCGGCGCGAGCAGGGTGGGGCGCTGCGCGAACTGTGCCACAAGTACAGCGTGCCCTTCCTGGTCAACGACCACGTGGCGCTGTGCCGCGAACTGGGCGCCGATGGCGTGCACCTGGGCGGCACCGATGCGCCGCTGGCCGAAGTGCGCGCCTCGCTCGGCCCCAACAAGCTGATTGGCGCTTCCTGCTACGGCGAGCTGGCGCGCGCCCAGGCGGCGCAGGCGGCCGGCGCCAGCTACGTGGCGTTCGGCGGCTTCTATCCGTCGAAGGTCAAGCAGTACGCGGTCACCACCCAGCCATCGATCCTGCGCCATGCGCGCGAAGTCATGGCCCTGCCGCTGTGTGTGATCGGCGGCATGACGCCGCAGAACGCCGCGCCGCTGGTGGCCGAGGGCGCGCAACTGGTGGCGGCGATTACCAGCGTCTACCTGGCCGACGACGTGGCGGCGGCAGTGCGGGAATTTCAGTCTATAATTTCCCCATTAGCATAACCATAAGGTTGACGCCAATGAACGCCCAGACTCCGACCAAGCGCCTGATCCTGATCGTCGACGATGACAAGATCCTGACCGAGTTCCTGGGCGAATTGCTGTCGCGCGCCGGCTACGACACCATGCTGGCGCATTCGTCGGACCAGGCGCTGGCCCTGATTGCCGAGCGCGAGCCCGACCTGGCCCTGCTCGACATCCACATGCCCGGCATGTCGGGCCTGGAACTGGCCAAGCAACTGAACCGTAACACCACCGTGCCTTTCATGTTCCTGTCCGGCCGCGGCGACGCCGACGCCGGCAAGCAGGCGGCTGCCTATGGCGCGGTGGGCTTCGTGGTGAAGCCGGTCGACGAGCACCACCTGATGCCGGCCTTCGAAGCGGGCCTGGCCCGCGCCGATGAAATCCGCCAGCTGCGGCGCACCGAAATCAACCTTAACGCAGCGCTGGCTGCCGGCCGCGAGACCAGCCTGGCCGTGGGCCTTTTGATGTGCAAGTACCAAACCGACCGCAACACCGCCTTCGAAGTGCTGCGCGACCACGCCCGCTCCAGCCGGCGCAAGATCAATGAAGTGGCCGACCAGCTGCTGGCCGCGGAAGAAATGTTGAACGGTTTGCATGCTGCATTTAACGCACGACTGAAAAAATAAATCTTTCCCCAGGCCATGTGCTTGCATTAGACTATTGCGGTGGGCCCCACCTCGCCCATCGCAACACCCTCTCAGCGGCCGCCCCTTCTTCGCGGCCCGGCAACATCCTTCGGCCCAGCTCCGCCGACCATACCCCTGCAGTGCGGAGAACCGCTTCATGAACATGTCATTTGATTTGCATCCGGCGCCACGGGTGCTGCACGTCGATCACGATGAAGACAGCGCCGTGGTCCTGGCCACCTTGCTGGCGCCGGAAATCCATGTGGTGCACGCATCCAGCTACAGCCAGGCGCAACGCCAGTTGCAGCATGGTGAGTTTGCGCTGGTCGTGATCGATCCGGACCTGCCGGACGGCGACGGCCACGCCCTGATCCGTGCCATGCGCCAGACTGACCAGAATACCCCGGTGCTGCTGTATTCGGCCAGCCAGCCGATGCTGCACCACCAGGCCCACGCTTTCCTGCCCAAGCCATGGACTTCGCCGCGCCAGCTGTGGCGCACGGTGTCGCATATGCTGGGGCTGGAGTCCATGCTGGCCGTCAGGAGTTAGGCTATGCTGTCGTCTTTATCACCTTCGGAGTACCGGGATGAAGACGAGAGCAGCAGTTGCATGGAAGGCGGGCGCGCCGCTGACCATTGAAGAAGTGGATCTGGACGGCCCGCGCGCCGGCGAAGTGCTGGTAGAGATCAAGGCCACCGGCATTTGCCACACCGACCACTACACCTTGTCCGGCGCCGATCCGGAAGGGCTGTTCCCGGCCATCCTCGGCCATGAAGGCGCCGGCGTGGTGGTCGATGTCGGCCCTGGCGTCACCTCGCTCAAGAAAGACGACCACGTCATCCCGCTCTACACGCCGGAATGCCGCCAGTGCAAATTCTGCCTGTCGCGCAAGACCAACCTGTGCCAGGCGATCCGTGCCACCCAGGGCAAGGGCCTGATGCCGGACGGTTCCAGCCGCTTTTCGCTGGACGGCAAGCCGCTGTTCCACTACATGGGCACCTCCACCTTCTCCAACTACATCGTGGTGCCGGAGATCGCGCTGGCCAAGATCCGCTCCGACGCACCGTTCGACAAGGTGTGCTACATCGGCTGCGGCGTGACGACGGGCGTGGGCGCCGTGCTGTTTACTGCGAAGGTGGAAGCGGGCGCCAATGTGGTGGTGTTCGGCCTGGGCGGCATTGGCCTGAACGTGATCCAGGCGGCGAAGATGGTCGGCGCCGACAAGATCATCGGCATCGACATCAACCCGGCGCGCGAAGCGATGGCGCGCCAGTTCGGCATGACCCACTTCATCAACCCGCGCGAGGTGGACAATGTGGTGGACGCCATCGTGCAACTGACCGATGGCGGCGCCGATTACAGCTTCGAGTGCGTCGGCAATACGCAACTGATGCGCCAGGCGCTCGAGTGCTGCCACAAAGGCTGGGGCAAGTCGATCGTGATCGGCGTGGCTGCGGCAGGGCAGGAGATCTCGACCCGTCCGTTCCAGCTGGTGACCGGGCGCCACTGGCTGGGCTCAGCCTTTGGCGGCGCGCGCGGCCGCACCGACGTGCCGAAGATCGTCGACTGGTATATGGAAGGCAAGCTCAAGATCGATGAGCTGATCACCCACACCCTCCCGCTCGAGCGCATCAACGAAGGCTTCGACCTGATGGAACGCGGCGAATCGATCCGCTCCGTTGTCGTCTACTAAGCCCCGCACACCGGGTGTCTGACCCTGTGGGTCAGACACCGCCTTACCGTTTTTAAGCTGTCCAGGCAGCGAAAATCACCGCCTGTCGCATTCCCCCAGCCCGCCCGGCCGCGCTCCGCTACATTAGCCCCTGAGCGCTTGCACCCCAATCTAGACAAAAAGTTCTAGACACAAAGTTCTAGATCATTTAATCTAGTTTGCAAGGACACCACAACCGGAGCCGCCCGCCATGAGCAACCTGCTGAACGCCGTCATCCCCGCCCTGGGCTGGTCCCTGCTGCACTTCCTGTGGCAAGGCTTGCTGATCGGCTGCGTAGCGGCGCTGGCACTGCACGGCCTGCGCAACGCCCGCCCGCAAGCGCGCTACCTGGTGGCCTGCACCGCCTTGCTGCTGTGCGCCGCGCTGCCGCTGGCCAACTTCGCCTGGCGCCTGGCCGACGCCTACGACACCGGCTATGTGCTGCCGGCGCCACTGGAAGCCACCGCCATCGCCGCCATCCCCGGCGCAGCGGACGGAATGGCCGCCGAAACCGCCCTGGTCGACGCTGACGCCATGGCCTCCTGGGAATACCTGCTGCGCCGCCAGATGCCCTGGCTGGTGCTGCTGTGGGCCGCCGGCGCCGCGCTGATGACGCTGCGGCTGTCGCTTGGCCTGCAATGGGTGCGCAGCCGCACCCTGCCCAATCACTACCACGCCGACGCCACCTGGCAGGCACGCGCCACCATGCTGGCGCAGCGCATGGGCATCCGCCGCCCGGTGCGCCTTGGCATATCGGACGATGGGCTGGAAGGCCCGATCACGGCCGGCATCCTGCGCCCCATCGTGCTGCTGCCAGCCTCGCTGGTCAGCGGACTGCCGCCCGACTTGCTGGAAGCGCTGCTGGCCCACGAGCTGGCGCATGTGCGCCGCCACGACTACCTGGTCAACCTGGTCCAGAGCGGCATCGAGATTTTCCTGTTCTACCACCCCAGCGTGTGGATGCTGTCGCAATGCATCCGCCGCGAACGCGAACAGATAGCAGACGACTTAGCCGCAAGCACGCTCGGCGAACCGCGGCGCCTGGCACTTGCACTTTCAGAGCTGGATAAATTCCAGTTCACCACCAATCACTTTGCTGCCCCCGCGGCAAACGGAGGAGACCTCATGTCCCGTATCAAACGCCTGATTCGTCCCGATGCACAACCACTGAGCTGGAAGATGGCGGCCCCGTTGTTAGGAATATTCGCTGCCTGCGCCGCGCTGTATGCCCACGCGATGCCGCAAGCAGTGTCGCTCCCGGCCGCCAGCGCTGTTGCCGCACCAGCGGCGCTGGCCGCGCCGGCCACGGCTGCCGCACCGGCTGCCGCCATGGCCATCCACGTTACCGATGCCGATGACCAGCATGGCGCCGAGCCTGCGCCACCGGCCCCACCTGCGCCTCCCGCAGCTGCCGCGCCAGCGGCGCCGCCAGCCCCG
>JBCNOX010000460.1:0-4638 GCA_039593645.1 Pseudoduganella sp. | reverse complement strand
GCGATCGAGCATTTGTGGCCGCTGCGCAGCAGCAGTGCGGCATAGCGGCGATAGGCTGAAGCCAGTTCGGGACTGTTGCGGGGGTAGGCGATTTCCACCGGTTCGAACATGGCGCCCTTGACCAGGCGGATGCGGCCCGGATAGCGCAGCAGCGCAAGCAGGTCGTTCGCCGTGCGGTGCAGCTTGGCCGGCACGGTAATGCCGACATTGGTCAGTCCATCCTGCTCGTGCAGCCGGCCGTAGATCTCGTAAATGCCGGAAGT
Organism: Pseudoduganella sp.; assembly: GCA_039593645.1. Lineage (GTDB taxonomy): Bacteria > Pseudomonadota > Gammaproteobacteria > Burkholderiales > Burkholderiaceae_D > Rugamonas. Next base: position 4,375 of record JBCNOX010000460.1, on the reverse strand, counting down.
TCGGTCAGACGCCTCCATTGAAATCATGACTTCCTGCCCGATTTCGCTGGCCGCGCGGGCGATCCGGCGCGCGTTGTGATAGCCCAGTTCCGGATCGACCAGCGAGCCTACATGCGACAGGTCGAAGGAGATCGAGCAGTCGAGGCGCTGCTCGCCAATGGCCTGCACCAGTTGCAGGAAGACGCTGGTCTCGGCGTTGGCAAAAGCTTCGTCGCGCACGCTCTCGCCCATGTACTCGGCGGAGGCGCGGTGCCCGTTCTGGTTGATCATCGCGGCGCGCACGATCACGTCCGCCACTGTGCTGCCTGCAACATAGCGCTGGGACACGCGCTCCATATAAGGGCGCAGCATCGGGTCTTCGAGGAAGCGGGCCTTGGCGTCTTCATTGACGGCCAGCTCGCGCAAGGCGCTGGCTGCACGGTCAACCAGCGGTTGCCACTGGGGCGGGAAGTGTGGCGTGGTATTGTCTGTCACGATATCTCCTTGCGCATTGGACGTTGTATATTAACTAAAATTTCAATATGGAGCCGGCGATGGACGCTTCAACCCTCCTGCTGTTTGTGCCCGCCTGTTTTGCCTTGAACATGGCGCCGGGGCCGAACAACCTGCTCTCGGTCAGCAATGCCACGCGCTATGGCTTTCGCCTCTCATGCCTGGCGGGCGCCGGGCGGCTGGTCGCGTTCGCGGGCATGATCGCGCTGGCCTCGGCAGGGCTGGCGGCGGTGCTGCATACCTCGGAGCTGCTGTTCTACGGGATCAAGACCGCTGGCGCCATTTATCTGTTCTACCTGGCTTGGCAGCTCTGGCGCGCGCAGCCGGGCGAGCAGACGGCAAGCGCGGCCCCGGCGGCGGGCTGGTGGCAACTGGCGCGGCAGGAGTTCTTTGTCGCCTCGGGCAATCCGAAAGCGATCCTGATTTTCACGGCTTTCCTGCCGCAATTCGTCGATCCTGCCGGGCCGGTGGGCGCGCAGTTCTTCGTGCTGGGGGTCTTGTTCCTGCTGCTGGAAGTGGTGGCGCTGGCGGCCTACGCCTGGATGGGCGCGCGCATGCAGAAATGGTTTGCGCAACCGCGCGGGAAGAGGGTGTTCAATCGGATTTGCGCCGGCCTGCTGGCCGGCGCGGGGATGGGTTTGCTGCTGTCGCGAAGGACTTAGATGCGGTTCAGGCCGCCGTTCTCGCGCTTGACGTGGTCGCCGTTGCGCAGGTTAGGATCGTTCTTCAGCACGACAGTGCCGACCTTGCCGGTTTCGTACTTCACGGTCACGTGCCATTCCTTGACCTTGTTCATTTTGCCTTCGATCTTCTTGCCGGCGTAGGCGCCGCCCGCAGCGCCGGCCACGGTGGCAAGCGTCTTGCCGGTGCCGCCGCCTACCTGGTTGCCCAGCAGGCCACCAGCGATACCGCCGGCGATCATGCCGGTCGCGCCGCCTTCGCCGTCTTTTTCAACGAGCTTGACCGCAGTCACGGTGCCGCAATCGGCGCACACGTGCTTTTTCGGTTGCGCGTTGGCGCCGGTAACCGTAACGGCCAAGATGGCTGGCAAGAGGAATTTAATTACTTTCATTTGGTTCTCCAAAAGCGGTTGTGGTGCTTGTGAGTATAGGTCAATAGTTGCCGAATGGAATGCTAATTTGTGACAAGACGTTATCGTGGCTCAGCTCGTGTCACACTTGGGGTGTGACCCCAAGGTGTGACACGAGGTCAGCCGTAGATGCCGCCGGTGAACAGCAGGTCGTTCAGGCGGGCGATGGCGGCGATCAGGCCGAAGGCGCCGAACATCAGGGAGGCAACCAGGATGATCGCCAGCGGCCAGCGCGAGTTCGATTGCTTGCCGGAGCCGGCGTTGAAGGCGGCGTCCCATTTTTCGTCGGGCATCAGGCCCAGTACCAGGGCTTCCAGGATGCCCACCAGGATCGACAGCGTCAGTGGCAGCAGCAGGAAGTAGGGATCGGCTTTCGGCCACAAGGCAAACACGGCGGCGCAGCCGAGCAGGCTGAAGGTGTGCAGCCAGCCCCATTTGTCGGCCAGGCCGCGCAGGTAGAAGCGGTGCAGGCCGATGCCGCCGGTGATGGCGGCGAGCAGGGTGGCGAAGGTTTTGTTCTTGTGTAAAACAGACATGATTGCTGCCAAAAAGTCCGAAAAACCGGCAGTATCGCACAACAAAGCTGTTGCCGACGAGGCCAGTTCAGGGGATAATCCCGGATTGTCCAATTCCCCACCAATTTGATTAATCTTGCCGGTTGGAGTTAAAGCGCGCTATAATTTGCGGCTTTTTCCGACTCAGCACACTTTTTTGGAATTATTATGGTCGTTATTCGTTTAGCTCGTGGTGGCGCCAAGAAGCGTCCTTTCTACAACATCGTTGCAACCGATTCCCGCAATCGTCGTGACGGCCGTTTCGTAGAGCGTATCGGCTTCTTCAACCCAATGGCTACCGGCCAAGCAGAAACCTTCCGCGTTGCTGCTGACCGTCTGGCTTACTGGCAAGGCGTTGGCGCTCAGCTGTCCCCAGCTGTTGCCAAGCTGGTTGCTGGCCAGAAGGCTGCTTAATAGTAGCTATAAGTTTTGAGCAGCAAGACCGCATCTGGGGCGCAAGCCCCGGCTGACCTGGTTCAGGTCGGCTTTGTTTCTGGTGCCTATGGCATCGCCGGCGGGGTCCGTGTCCGACCCTTCTCCACCGAAGCAGATGCGCTGCTGCATGCCACCACCTGGTGGCTCGACAAGCCAAGCCTGCGTGACGTTGAAGTCAAGCGGGCTAAGCTGCATGGTGGCGACGTCGTCACCCAGATCGTTGGCATGACGGACCGTAACGAGGCGGAGGCGCTGAAGGGCGCATCGGTGTTCGTGTCGCGTGCCGACTTCCCGCAGCTGGAAGAGGACGAATACTACTGGGGCGATCTGATCGGCCTGGCAGTTGAGAATCAGCAGGGCGAAAGCCTTGGAACAGTCGCGGACATGATGAGCAATGGACCACAATCCATCTTGCGCGTCGAGTACGAGGCTGATGGCAAGGCGCAGGAGCGCCTGATCCCGTTTGTAAGCCAGTTTGTTATCAAGGTGGACAAGGACGCGAAGCAGATCATCGTGGACTGGGGCCTGGATTACTAATCCGGAACCGCACAATGCAATTCGACGTCATTACCCTGTTCCCCGAGATGTTCGCTGCCTTGACGCAGTCCGGCGTTACCCGCCGCGCGTTCGAGCAGAAGCGCTGGGGCCTGTCGCTGTGGAATCCGCGCGATTTCACCACCGACAATCACCGCACCGTGGATGACCGCCCTTATGGCGGCGGTCCGGGAATGGTGATGCTGGCCAAGCCGCTGGAGCAGACCATCGCGGCCGCTAAACAGCGCCAGGTGGTGGCAGGACTGCCGGCGCCGCGCGTGGTGTACATGTCGCCGCAAGGCAAGCAGCTGACGCACGAACGCGTGATGCAGCTGAAGCAGGAACCCGGCCTCGTGATCCTGTGTGGCCGCTACGAGGCGGTGGACCAGCGTTTGCTGGACCGCTGCGTCGATGAAGAAATCAGCCTCGGCGATTTCGTGCTGTCCGGCGGCGAGTTGCCTGCCATGGCCCTGATGGACGCCGTGGTGCGCCAGCTGCCAGGCGTGCTGAATACCGACGCTTCCGCCGTCGAAGACTCGTTCGTCAACGGCTTGCTGGATTCGCCGCACTATACGCGGCCAGAGATTTACGAAGGCGAGGCCGTGCCCCCGGTGCTGTTGGGCGGCAACCACGCCGAGATCGAGAAGTGGCGCCGTGAGCGCATGCTGGAAGCGACGGCGCGCAAGCGTCCCGACCTGCTGGTGAAGGCACGCGAAGCGGGCCTGCTCTCGAAGAAGGACGAAAAGTTTTTGGCGGGTTTATAAAAACCCGTTGTAGCACCGTGGCAGGCATGTTGCCTGCCGTGTTTAACCCCATCCTCTACCGGGCATCCTTGATAGCGCCGGCAAGATGGTTATAGGAGTCATAAAAATGAACCTGATCCAGCAACTGGAACAAGAAGAAATCGCTCGCCTGGGCAAGAACATCCCTGAGTTCGCACCTGGCGACACCGTGATCGTCAACGTAAACGTAGTTGAAGGCACCCGCAAGCGCGCCCAGGCTTACGAAGGCGTTGTTATCGCTCGTCGTAACCGCGGCCTGAACTCGAACTTCATCGTTCGCAAGATCTCGTCCGGCGAAGGCGTTGAGCGTACCTTCCAGCTGTACTCCCCGCTGATCGCTTCGATCGAAGTGAAGCGTCGTGGTGACGTTCGCCGCGCCAAGCTGTACTACCTGCGTGAGCGTTCGGGCAAGTCCGCACGTATCAAGGAAAAGCTGCCAAACCGCAAAGCGGCTGCAGCAGAGTAATCCATACCCCGGTATCGGATTC
>JBCNOX010000046.1:0-16888 GCA_039593645.1 Pseudoduganella sp. | reverse complement strand
GGCGCCGACTGCCGAGCCGGCCATGCCGCCACTGCCGGTATTCGACGTCCTGCCAAGCAACCTGCCAGCCTACCTGGAGGCGGTCGAGCGCGACATCATCACCCGGGCCCTGACCCAGACCAACTACCACCGCACCCAGGCCGCCCAGCTGCTGGGCATCAGCTTCCGCCAGCTGCGTTACCAGATGCAGAAGCTGAACATCCAGGACCCCAGCTAGCCGATCGTGGCGGCGGCGCGCCCGCCGCCCGATTGGTCTATAATCCCGGTCCGCCGCGAAAAACCCCGGAAATCCTGTAGCGTTTTCGCCAACGCACAAGTCCGTGCTGCGCCGCAACATTGCTTATTAAATCAGCACCAAAAAAGCTGTGTTAGTGCTCGCTCACCGCCGATCGCCTGTAGCGATGGGCACTATCAAAAGTCAATAAGAAAACGTGGTCTAAACGAAAAAATTTCACCTTGTACGATCTGGATCCCGTCACTACAATTAGTGGACGGAATTCGTTGGTCCACTAGATATAGTGGCCATAAACAAATACTGAATACGCGGAGCATAAATGCAATCTACTCAAGATATTTCCACCACTCAGGCGCCTCAAGTGCCTGTTTCCGCTGGCGAAACTGCCGGCGGCGTCGCTGTTTCCGCTAGCCAAATGGCCGACTACCGCATCATTCGCCGCAACGGCGCCGTGGTAGCTTTCGAGCCATCCAAGATTGCCGTGGCAATGACCAAGGCCTTCCTGGCAGTAAACGGTGGCCAGGGTGCGGCTTCCGCCCGCATTCGCGAACTGGTGGAAGAACTGACCAACAACGTGGTGGCCGCCCTGATGCGCCGCCAGCCAGCCGGCGGCACCTTCCATATCGAAGACGTGCAAGACCAGGTTGAACTGGCCCTGATGCGCTCCGGCGAACACGACGTGGCACGCTCCTACGTGCTGTACCGCGCCAAGCACATGGAAGAACGCCGCCTGAAGAAAGAGGCAGCCGGCGCCACCGCCACCGCCGAACCGCAGATCAACGTGACCGAGAACGGCGTTGCCCGTCCGCTGGTGATGCAGGAAGTGCGCGACCTGATCGGCGCCGCCTGCAAGGGCCTGGAAAAGCACGTCGATGCCGACGCCATCCTGGCCGAAACCGTGAAGAACCTGTACGACGGCGTGCCGGTTGAAGAACTGCACAAGTCCGCCATCCTGGCTGCCCGCGCGCTGATGGAAAAGGACCCTGCGTACTCCCAGGTCACCGCCCGCATCCTGCTGCACACCATCCGTAAGGAAGTGTTCGGCAAGGAAGTGCCGCAAGCCGGCGCCGCTGCCGCCTACATCGAGTACTTCCCGCAGTACATCGCCAAGGGTATCGCAGCTGAACTGCTGAACGAAGAACTGGGCAAGTTCGACCTGGCCAAGCTGGCCAAGGCACTGGTGGCCGACCGCGACCTGCAATTCGGCTACATCGGCCTGCAGACCCTGTACGACCGCTACTTCCTGCACGTGCGCGATGTGCGCATCGAAATGCCGCAGGCCTTCTACATGCGTGTCGCCATGGGCCTGGCCCTGAACGAAACCGACCGCGAAGCGCGCGCCATCGAGTTCTACAACCTGCTGTCGACCTTCGACTTCATGTCGTCGACCCCGACCCTGTTCAACTCCGGCACCCAGCGTTCGCAGCTGTCCTCCTGCTACCTGACCACCGTGTCGGACGACCTGGAAGGCATCTACGACGCCATCAAGGAAAACGCACTGCTGGCCAAGTTCGCCGGCGGCCTGGGCAACGACTGGACCCCGGTGCGCGCCCTGGGCGCCCACATCAAGGGCACCAACGGCAAATCGCAAGGCGTGGTGCCGTTCCTGAAGGTGGTGAACGACACCGCCGTGGCAGTGAACCAGGGCGGCAAGCGCAAAGGCGCAGTCTGCGCCTACCTGGAAACCTGGCACATGGACATCGAGGAATTCCTCGACCTGCGCAAGAACACCGGCGACGACCGCCGCCGCACCCACGACATGAACACCGCGAACTGGATTCCGGACCTGTTCATGAAGCGCGTGATGGAAAAGGGCACCTGGACCCTGTTCTCGCCATCCGACGTGCCTGACCTGCACGACAAATACGGCAAGGCCTTCGAAGAAGCCTACCTGGGCTACGAAGCCAAGGCTGCCAACGGCGAACTGCGCCTGTTCAAGAAGGTCGAAGCACTGGACCTGTGGCGCAAGATGCTGTCGATGCTGTTCGAAACCGGCCACCCATGGATCACCTTCAAGGATCCTTGCAACATCCGTTCGCCGCAGCAGCACGTAGGCGTGGTCCACAGCTCGAACCTGTGCACCGAGATCACCCTGAACACCAACGAAGACGAAATCGCCGTCTGCAACCTGGGTTCCGTCAACCTGCCTGCCCACATGAAAGAAGGCAAGATCGACCACATCAAGCTGCAGAAGACCATCCGCACCGCCATGCGCATGCTGGACAACGTGATCGACATCAACTACTACGCGGTTGAGAAAGCACGCAACGCGAACATGCGCCACCGTCCGGTCGGCCTGGGCGTGATGGGCTTCCAGGACTGCCTGCACATGATGCGCGTGCCATACGCTTCGATGGAAGCGGTGAACTTCGCCGACACCTCGATGGAAGCGGTGTGCTACTACGCCTACCTGGCGTCGACCGAGCTGGCGGAAGAGCGCGGCCGTTACGAATCGTACGAAGGCTCCCTGTGGTCGCGTGGCATCCTGCCGCAAGACTCGGTGCGCCTGCTGGCGGAACAGCGCGGCGGCTACCTGGAACAGGACCTGTCGTCCTCGATGGACTGGACTCCGGTGCGTGAACGCATCGCCAAGTTCGGCATGCGTAACTCGAACTGCGTGGCGATCGCTCCGACCGCGACCATTTCGAACATCATCGGCGTGTCGGCTTGCATCGAACCGACCTTCCAGAACCTGTACGTGAAGTCCAACCTGTCCGGCGAATTCACCGAGATCAACGCCTACCTGGTGCGCGACCTGAAGGCACGCGACCTGTGGGACGAAGTGATGATCGCCGACCTGAAGTACTTCGACGGCTCGCTGAGCAAGATCGACCGCGCACCGCAAGACCTGCGCGACATCTACGCCACCGCATTCGAAGTGTCGCCAACCTGGCTGGTGGAAGCAGCATCGCGCCGCCAGAAGTGGATCGACCAGGCGCAGTCGCTGAACATCTACATGGCTGGTGCTTCCGGCAAGAAGCTGGACGAAACCTACAAGCTGGCATGGCTGCGTGGCCTGAAGACCACCTACTACCTGCGCACCATTGCAGCGTCGCACATGGAGAAATCCACCACCCGCACCGGCGCCCTGAACGCCGTGTCCGCGAACGTGCCGGATGCCCCAGCAGCAGTGACTGCCGAGGTAACCGAAGGCGCCGCCTGCTACCTGCGTCCTGGTGACCCAGGTTTCGAGGAATGCGAAGCCTGCCAGTAATACAATAGTCATAGTTAAAACCGGGACCCCCAGTGTCAGACCCTCAGGGTCTGACACTTGCTGAGCAAAGTTCGCGGCCACAAAAGCACCGCAGCCGTCGAGCAGACGGTGTCTGACCCTGCGGGTCAGACACCGGTTTACCGGTTTAAAAGAGTCAATCTAAGAGGAAAAAACAAATGCTATCCTGGGACGATGAAGCCGCGGCAGCACCGCGCATGACCCCACCTCCAGGCGCCACCGCCGAAGCAACCGCCGAGCAAGTCGCCCTGCGCGTCAACGCCGACGACAAGCGCGTGATCAACGGCCAGACCGACGTCAACCAGCTGGTTCCATTCAAGTACAAGTGGGCCTGGGACAAATACCTGGCCGGCTGCGCCAACCACTGGATGCCGCAGGAAGTGAACATGCAGCGCGACATCGAGCTGTGGAAGAACCCGAACGGCCTGTCCGAAGACGAGCGCCGCCTGGTCAAGCGCAACCTGGGCTTCTTCGTTACCGCCGACTCGCTGGCCGCCAACAACATCGTGCTGGGCACCTACCGCCACATCACCGCGCCTGAGTGCCGCCAGTACCTGCTGCGCCAGGCGTTCGAAGAGGCGATCCACACCCACGCCTACCAGTACATCGTTGAGTCGCTGGGCCTGGATGAGCAGGAGATCTTCAACGCCTACAACGAAGTAGCGTCGATCCGCGACAAGGACCAGTTCCTGATCCCGTTCATCAACGTGCTGACCGACCCGGCCTTCAAGACCGGCACCATCGAGACCGACCAGCAGCTGCTGAAGTCCCTGATCGTTTTCGCCTGCCTGATGGAAGGCCTGTTCTTCTACGTCGGCTTCACCCAGATCCTGGCGCTAGGTCGCCAGAACAAGATGACCGGCGCCGCCGAGCAGTACCAGTACATCCTGCGCGACGAATCGATGCACTGCAACTTCGGTATCGACCTGATCAACACCATCAAGCTGGAAAACCCGCACCTGTGGACCCCGGCCTTCAAGGAAGAGATCAAGGGCCTGTTCCTGCAAGCTGTCGAGCTGGAATACCGCTACGCTGAAGACACCATGCCACGTGGCGTGCTGGGCCTGAATGCAGCCATGTTCAAAGGCTACCTGCGCTTCATCGCCAACCGCCGCGCTACCCAGATCGGCCTGGAAACCCTGTTCGACCAGGACGAAAATCCATTCCCATGGATGTCGGAAATGATCGACCTGAAGAAGGAACGCAACTTCTTCGAAACCCGCGTCACCGAGTACCAGACCGGCGGCGCGCTGAGCTGGGATTGATCCCAGGACACTTCAAAGCCCGGCACTGCCGGGCTTTTTTGTTTCTTATGACACGCCTTCTGAGCTGCCCCACTTTGCACGGCACGGGTTCACAATCGATTACTTGTCGCCGCTTCAGCGGAATTGCGCCAGGATATGGGCCAGTGTGCCATCCTTGGTGGCCGCCGCAATGGCGCGGTTGGCTTCTTCCAGACTGAGCTTGCCCTTGCGCGAAACAGCGCAGCGGGTGGTGAAGCTTGCCGCCGGCAGCGGCGGGTGCAGGTTCAGCGGGACGGCGCGCAAGCGCTGGCGGTAATCGAGCACGGCGCGCGCAATCAGGATGTGGTGCACGCGTCCGCGCGCCAGTTTCTCGAGATTGATTTCCATATTGGGCGAATCATCGCGCACGAAGCCGCTGCCCAGTATCTTTTCGATTTCGGGATGCTGATAGCTGAGGCTGGTGCCGATCGGCTGGCCGCTCAATTCGGCGATTGAAGCAGGCCGCCGCTCGCGGCCATCGGTGACCAGGACTTCTTCTGCCGTGAAGATCGGCTCCGACCATAGAAAATCGCCTTCGATCCATTCCGGGGTGTACCCGCAGAGGATGTCGGCCTGGCCCTCCTGCAAGGCTTTGGAGATGCGCTTGCGCGGCAGGAGCAGGAAGCGCAGTTCGCGTCCCGTGCTGCGCGCCATTGCTTCGCCCAGCATCTTGTGGACGCCATCGACCAGCCGTCCATCTTCGAAGCGCGCCATCGGCATATCGGCCGCGCGGTCGACCATGACCACCAGTTCGCCGCACCACCCGCGCAGGGCGAACAGCAGGCAGCCGGCAACAATGGATAAGCGGGACAGGGTCATATGCGTGGTCGCAGCGAGCGCTTGTTCAGCACTATTATGGCGGAAGCGAGTGGTGCGCACGGCTGAAAATCAAGTGCCATTAACTTTTGTATAATTGCGCGTCTATCAACATTGCCGCAATACAATATGCAAGAAGCGAACACTCCTGAACAACCGAAGCGTGCCCGCAAGCTGGGCCGCATTGCCATCTACATTTTTGCCGCGGTCGGCCTGCTGTTCTCAATCATGATTGCTGTCATCGCGCTGCAGCAAAAGCCGCAGGCGCCGCGCACTTTCGATGCGAACGAAGCGATCGATGGCGTCATGACGCGCAACTACGGCAAATACTCGGAAGCGCAAAAGGGCTGGCTCTATGTCGACGAAGTGAGCCACGCAACTTACCTCGTCACCGTGGTCCAGCAGAAGAAGGTCGACGGCAAGGAAGGCGATGAGCTTTACCTGGTCACCAGCGGCCGTGTCATCGATTCGAAGGACGGCGACGATTCCTTCTACGGCGTATTCCAGCTGCGCTACAGCGATGGCCAGCTTTACGAGTACAGCGATGCACGCCGCCCCAGCGGCGTCGAACCGGTGACTCCGGAACGCGTGCATTTCGAAGCCTTGAGCGCCGACACCTGGGGCTGGGTCGTGAAGACCTCAACCACCGAGCATGGCGTGGGCGAACATTTCATCAGCACGAACAATACCGTCCTGGCGCCGCGCAACGAACGGATCGTCGTGCTGACGGAGTTCACTTCCGCATTCAAAGTCCTTGGCGCCGGCGACTGCAAGGAAACCGAGAGCGCGTACGCCGAATGGGAAAAAGCGAATCGCGACAAGAAGACTGCCCCGGCCGAAGGAGAGGGTTCGTCCGAAACCGCGAGCGAGGAAGCGGAAGAGGAATATGACATCGTGCCGCCCCGTTGCACCCAGCTGCAGTGGTCTTACCGTACCGACCCGGTGACCGATTCGACCTTTACCCCGCTGTACATCACGCGCAAGGCCGGCATGCAGGAAGGGATCCAGGTCGAGTCGAAGACCTGGAAGGTGATGTTCGACCCGAAGAGCAATACCTACCTGCTGCCGGACGAATTGAAGAACGTCGGCGTGTAAGGCAATCGCTGCGCCGGCATGGCGGTTTTCAACCGGGACTCTGTGTATAGTGTCAAACTGCTACCACAACTGATTCCGATGACCGCCATGTTCCTGCGCACGCTTTTCGGCCTTCTGCTGTTCACGCTCTGCCACGCCCTGCAAGCCGCAGCACCGCCAGCCCAGCCGGACACTCCGGTGGCGCGCCTGGCGGTCGGCAACCGGACCGTCTTTGTATTCCGCGCGATGCTAAGTGGCTACTCGCCGCAGGACCGCGCCGATGCTGCCGAAAAGCGCCTTGAGCGCGCGCTGGCCGGCAACGGTCCGCAGCAAGCCAGCACCCGCTCGATCAACGAAGGCACGCAAGTGCTGCTTGACGGTTCGCTGCTGTTCCTCGTCACGCCGGGCGACATCAACGCGCTGGCTGGCGATACCACCGAGATCGTGGCGCACGAAAGCGCCACCCAGCTCAGCAAGGCATTGCTGGAGCGCCGCGAGCAGCGCAGCCTGCGCTACCTCGCGCAAGCCCTGGCCCTGTGTGCGCTGGCCACCGCCGCGCTGGTGCTGGTAGTGTGGCTGCTTGCAGCGCTGCGCAGGCAGGCCAGGCGCCGGCTGGAGGCGGTGCTGGCCCGGCGCCTGGCGCGGGTCCGTGTGCGCAATGTGCGCGTGCTGGATGCCGAGCACCTGATCCATTTTTCGCGGCTGGCGGTGGACGTGCTGGCCTGGTTCCTGGGACTGCTGGCAGGTTATGTGTGGCTGGCCTTCGTACTGGCAAGGATTCCTTTTGCGCGCAACTGGGGCGAACGCCTGCAGGACTTCCTGCTCGAAACCGTCACCGGCGTCGCCAGCAGCATTGCGCAAGCCATTCCCGGACTGCTCATCGTGCTGATTATCGCGATGCTGGCCCGCCTCGCCACGGCCACGCTGGCTTCGGTCTTCAAACGCATTGAAAGCGGGGAGCTGCAATTCGGCTGGCTCGACCAGGATACCGCCGTGCCAACGCGCCGGCTGGCAACCGTTGTCATCTGGCTGTTCGCGCTCGCCATGGCCTATCCTTACCTGCCGGGTTCGCACAGCGCAGCCTTCCAGGGCGTGACCGTGCTGGCAGGGCTGATGCTGTCCATCGGCGCGTCCAGCATCGTGGGGCAGGGCGCGGCGGGCCTGATCCTGATGTACACCAGGGCGCTGCGCAAGGGCGACTATGTCAGCATCGGCGACGTGCAGGGCACGGTGGTCGAACCGGGCATTTTTGATACCCGCCTGCGCACCGGCATGGGCGTGGACGTGGCAATGCCGAATGCCTGGGTGCTGGCCAACACCATCAAGAATTACTCGCGCGTGGTGCCGGGCGCCTTCGTGCTGGATACGACCGTGACGATTGGCTATGACACGCCATGGCGGCAGGTGCATGCGTTGCTGGAAGAAGCGGCCGGCGCCACCGAAGGCATTGCCGCGGAACCGAAGCCGTATGTGGTGCAATCGGCGCTGTCGGACTTCTATATCGAATACAAGCTGGTGGCCTGTTCCACCCTGAGCTCGCCGCACACGCGTGCCAGCCTGCTTAGCCAGCTGCACCAGAACGTGGTGGATGTCTTCAACCGCTATGGCGTGCAGATCATGTCGCCGCACTTCACGCAGGAGCCGCAGCAGCCGCAGATCGTGCCGCCGGGGCAGTGGTACCCGAAGCCATCGATGGTTGAACGGGAGCAGTCCCAGCACAAACCTTCCACACTAATCGATTAGTTATCTGCAAAACCTATCAAATTCTCACGATTTCAAAAAGATTATTAAATTCTTGACGCGGGTTTGCCATACTTTTTACTATCGTCTCGCCACTGACCAGTGGCCTTGGCACTGTGATTCGTTTATCAATTGGAGATAACAATGCAGAAACAGAATCAAAGCAAACTCTTCGCGTTCAAGCTGGCTGAGAAACAGGAACAGAAACCGGAACAATGGAAAGTGCGTGATGGCGTTGCGGCCGCAGGCTGCTCCGGCCCGGTCAATTACGACAACTACCGCGCCGAGGGTCTCTGGAACCAGCCGGACAAAGGCTACTACTGCTAAGTAGCCGCAGCGGAGAAAGCCTTGCCCCAGCAAGGCTTTTTTGGTTTTTGCCTGACCCGACGAGAATGCATGGCCAAGAAAGTCCTGATTGTCACCAATAGCGGAGACCTGCATGCCGACCTGGTTGAATCCCTCCTCATCGACAAGGATTGCCGCCCTTTCCGCCTCAACCTGGACGCCTTTCCCCGGGATTACCAGCTACTGCAGGAATGGCGCGATGGCAGCTTGCGCAGCAAGCTGCGCCGCCTGCCGGATGGCGCCTGGCTCGATTGCGCCGAGATTGGTGCGATCTGGTCGCGCAAGCCGGCCGAATTCTCTTACCTGAGCGCCGACCTGTCGGTGCAGGAACTGGCTTATGCCAGGCAGGAAACCGAACATGCCCTATTCAGTTTGTTCTACACCCTCGACTGTTACTGGATGAGCCATCCGCTGCAACTGCGCGGCGCCGGATGGAAGGGCGAACAGTTGCAGCGTGCCGCCCGCATGGGTTTCAGGGTGCCGGCCTCGCTGGTCACCAACGATCCGCAACAGGTGCGGAAATTTCGCGCCAGCCTGTCCGGCAAGATGATTTTCAAATCGATGTCAACTCCCACCCTGGCGGCCGAAGAAGTCGGGGAGGAAGACCGCATCGTTGCGCGGCTGGCAACCACCATCGTTGACGACGACATGATGGAGAGCCTGGACGCTGTGGCGCAACTGCCTTGCCAATTCCAGGAATACATTCCAAAGGCCTATGAATTGCGCGTGACCGTCATCGGACAGCGCCTGTTCGCCGCCAGGATCTATTCGCAGGACGACCATCGTACGGCAGTCGATTCGCGCAATATGTCCGCAGAAATCCGCTATGAGGCCACGCAACTGGAGCCGCAACTGGAACAGCGTTGCCGCGATTTCGTCCGCAGTTACGGCCTGGAATTCGGGGCGATAGACCTGATCGTCACCCCCCAAGGGGAGACGGTTTTTCTTGAAAATAACCCGGGCGGCCAGTTCCTGTATGTGGAGCAGCTGGTTCCCGAGCTTCGCATGCTGGAAGCGGTGGCAGATAAACTTATCGAGGAGGCGCAATGCCGCAACTAGATCATGGCGCACTGCGCACTTATATCGAAAACATCGAGCGCTTGCGCGGCAGCCGCGTGCTGGTGCTGGCCGCCGTGCATCTGGACCTCGACCTGCTGCCGCCACTGTTCGAACACTGCCGGTCGCTCGGCCAATGCGAAAGGCTGGACGTCGTGCTGCATGGACGCGGCGGCATCGTCAATGCCGCGCGCCGCATCGCCTTGCTGTTGCGCGGTCAGGCAGGTCACCTGGGCTTTATCGTTCCCTTCCATTGCCAGTCCTCCGCCACCCTGGTGACACTGTGCGCAGACGAGGTGCTGGCCGGGCCGCTGGCCCTGTTCTCGCCGATCGATCCCCAGCTCAGCGGCCAGGATGGCGGGGCAATTTCCAGCCTGGACATCATGCAGTTCGGCGCCATGGCGCGCGACTGGTTCGGCATCGATGCAGAACAGGCTCGCAGCGAGTCACTCTCACTGCTGTGCAACAGCGTCTTCCCGCCGGCACTGGCTGCGTTTTACCGCAGCACCCAGGAAGTGCAGCAGATCGGCGAAGAATTGCTGGCATGCCGGGAGGGCAGTGCCGACAAAAGGCAGCAGATCGTGCGCCGGCTCATGGCTGGCTATCACTCGCATAACTATGCGCTGACGCGCGAAGAGATGGAAGACCTGGGACTGCCTGTGCGCCGCAATCCGGCGGTCGAGGCAGAGGCCTGGGAAATATCGAAACTGCTGCAAGCGCATATCGGCGGCGACCGCCGCCAGCATCCCGACGCTTGCTGGCACGACGCCCTGCTGGCGACCAGCGGCTCCGGACAACTCCGCCGGCGCGCTGCCGACGGCCTGGCTGGAGTCTGGGAATGACACTCGCTGCGTTTGGCGCCACCATCCTGCGCTGCTTCATCGGCCTGCTGCTGCTGGCCGCTGTCAACGGCAAGCTGCGCAACTTTGCCGACTTTCGCCATAACCTTGCCGATTCGCTGGGGCTCGGCACGCTGCGCGCCAAGCTGCTGGCGCCCACTGTGATTGGCGCCGAACTGCTGGTGGCCGTGATGGTACTGGGGCCGGCGCAGCGTGCCGGCATGCTGGCGGCGCTGCTCATGCTGGCGGTATTTACAGCCGTCGTCGGCTACCGGTTCTACTCGCAGGGCAGCGTGCGCTGCAGCTGTTTCGGCGAGGCGGGCCGTTCGGTGACGGCTTATGACCTGCAGCGCAACCTGCTGGTCATGCTTTCGATTGCCGCTTACTTTGCCCTGAGGGTGGACGTTGCGGCGCCGCCGTTCCCGCAGCTGGCGCTGGCGTGTTCGCTTGCCGCCATCCTGTGCGTGGCAGCCATCGGCTTCCACGATATCGTCGTCCTGCTCAAGCACTATTGATGGATACCGACATTCTCTACTTCACGCTGGCGGTGCTGGCCGCCGGCCTTGCCCTCAACCTCAAGCTCACGCTGGCCGTGCTGCAGGCGTCGCGCAGCGAGCGCGAAGTGCCGCAGTCGCTGTTGCCGGGCATGCCGGTGCCCGCTATTGCCGGCCGCGCCTTTGGGGATGGCGGCAAGACGACTGTGGGCGGGCCCGGGCAGCCCGCTGTGCTGTTGTTGCTGGCCTCGGGCTGCCCCAAATGTAAAAGCAAGTTGCCGGAACTGGAAAACCTGCTGCCGCGCGCGCGGGAAGCCGGGCTGGCGATCTGGCTGGTCAGCCAGGAGCCGCGCTGGCGTCTGCGGCGCTTCCTCGGAAGCTCGCCTCTTGCGGGCCATGTGGTCCGGGTATCGGAGCGGGACTACAAAACTGTCAACCCCGCGCTGTACTCGCCAGCCTACCTGTTCGTCAATCATGAAGGCGTGCTGGAGGCGGCGGGCTTCATCGGCGACGACAACTGGCAGGCGATGCGCGGGCAGCTCGAGTCCGGATTGGAGGAGGCCGCGTGAACCAGATCAATCCCCACCTGGAGCGGTTACGCCTGCTGCGCCCGGTGCGCGGGCGGCTGGCGGCAGGCTTGCTGTGCATGGCGGTGGCCGTGGCAGTGCAGCTTTGGGCGCCGAAGGCAGTTGCTTATGTGATGGACAACATGGCCGCGCTGGCGGGGGCGGGGTTGCCGCCAAGCTGGCTGCTGCTGGCCTTTGGCGTAATGCTCCTGCAGGCGATGGCGTCCGCGCTGCGCTACTACCTGTTCCATTCCGCCGGCCTGGACATCGTGAACGGCCTGCGGCGCGAGCTGTTTGCTGCCTTGCTGAAGCAGCCGATCGCTTTTTTCGACCGGCACCATGTGGGTGAGCTGGGCAGCCAGCTCAGCGCCGACGTCCAATCGCTGCACGAGGCGATGACGATCGAGGCAGCGTCAGCCCTGCGTGCCGCTTGCGTGTTTGCCGGCGCCACTGCCATGATGCTGGCCATTTCTCCCTTGCTGGCACTGGTGCTGGCCGTGTTCATTCCCGCCACGCTCTATATGGGCAAGTTTTCGGGCCATAACTTCCGCAAGCATGCAAAAGAAGTCCAGGCCAGCGTGGCCGACAGCGGCAAGACAGCGCAAGAGCATTTCAGCCATGTGCGCCTGGTGCATGCCTACAACCAGCAGCCGCACTCGCTGGCCAAATATGCGGAGGCGATTGCGCGCCAGATGCGCTTGCAGCTTTCCATGGCGCGCCTGGTGGCCGGTTTCCAGGGCGTGTCTTCACTGCTGACGTTTGCGGCCCTGCTGGCGACGCTTTGGCTGGGTTCGGTGTTGATCGGCCGCGGACAGTTGACCATGGGCGGCCTCGCCGCGTTCGTCATCTATTCCAGCATGGTGAGCGATTCGGCCAGCTCGCTCAGTTCCTTCTGGACTTCCTGGATGCGCAGTATCGGCGCCACCGAGCGTGTGTTCGATATTCTGCGCTCGCAGCTGCCGGCTGGCGATGGCGCGGCCACCTTGCACCTTTCCGGCCAGTTTGCTTTTCGCGATGTCCGCTTTGCCTACCCCGAGCGGGCGGACCTCTTGGCGCTCGATGGCATCAGTTTTGGCGTGCAGGCGGGTGAAAAAATCGCGCTGGTAGGTGCATCGGGCGCCGGCAAGTCGACCATTGCAGCGCTGCTGCTCGGCTTCTACCGTCCGGATGGCGGCGCCATCCTGTTCGACGGACAAGATGCCAACGGCTTGGCGCTGGCTGCCGTGCGTGACCATATTGCCATCGTGGAGCAGGAGCCTTCGCTGTTCTCCGGCACGATTGCGGACAATATCGCCTTCGCCCTGCCCGCAGGGCGCGCCGGCATGGATGAAATCGTGGCCGCGGCCAGACTGGCCAATGCGCACGACTTCATCGAGGCTTTCCCCGCTGGCTACCAGACCCTGGTGGGGGAGCGTGGCATCCAGCTGTCCGGCGGACAGAAGCAGCGTGTAGCCATTGCCCGCGCCGCTTTGCGCAACCCACGCATCCTGATCCTGGATGAGGCGACCAGCGCTCTCGATGCAGCCAGCGAACAATTGGTGCAGCGCGCGCTGGACCAATTGATGGTGGGGCGGACGACACTGATCATTGCACATCGCTTTTCCACCATCATGAAGGCGGATCGCATCCTGGTGATGGAGCGTGGCCGGCTCTGCCAGCAAGGCAGCCACGAGGAGCTGATGCGGCAGCCCGATGGACTGTACCTGCACTTGATGCAGCATCAGGTGTCGCTGGCTGGCTAAGCTGCCAAGGGAGAGAACGGTGGTATGATGGACGGCGAAAACATCATGTTGTGATATAACAATGCCGTCTCCACCAGATACACTGGCCAAGGCCGACTTCATGGCGCTGTCCGAGTTCCGCTACCAGATGCGGCGCTTCGAGCGCTTCTCCGAAAACGCGGCCCATGCCGAGGGTATCACGCCGCTGCAGTACCTGCTGCTCCTGCATATCAAGGGCTTTCCCGGCCGCGAATGGGCCACGGTCGGCGAACTGGCCGAACGGCTGCAGGCGCAGCAGCATGGCGTGGTCGCCCTGCTGGGCCGCTGTGAAGCGGCCGGGCTGGTACAGCGCCGGCAGAATGCGCAGGACCGGCGCCGTGTCGAAGTCCATCTGCTGCCTGCCGGCGAAGATGTGCTGCTGCGCCTTGCCTCCATCCACCGCGCCGAACTGCAATCGCTGCACGGCGTGTTTACCGTTCCAAACCTCCCTGCCAAACCGTGAATCGCTCGGCTAACTCAACAGTGCGAGCCTAGTTCTGCAATGCTGCTATCGTTTTCGTTTTGATAATTATTGCTGTGCAGATATTCGATGCGGAACGATATCCTTACCCAGGTTTACGCGGCCCTGGCACAGTTTTCCAGTGCCAGCCGCCTGTATGAACTCAAGCTGGAATCGGACGGTGAGTATGGCTCAGGCGGGTTGCTGGTAGAGGCCTTCCTGGCCGACGACGCCTTGCAGGAGGCCGGCATGCGCGAGGTCATCGTGCTGTCGACCAGTGCCGGGGTCTCGCTGCAATCGCTGCTTGGCCAGCGTGCTGCCGTGCAGGCCAGCCTGGCCGATGGCAGCCGCACCAGCTTCCATGGCTACATCAGCGGCGCCGCCATGCTGGGCAGCGAGGGCGGCCTGGCGCGCTACCGCCTGCGCATCACGCCCTGGCTCTGGCTGGCGACCCAGCGCCGCAACAGCCGGGTATGGCAGGACAAGAGCGTGGCCGACATCGTCGATGCCGTGTTCTCCGAATATTCCCCGCACGCCGCCTGGCGCTGGAGCGAAGACGCGCACAGTGCCCTGCAGTCGATCCCGCCCCGCAGCTACTGCTGCCAATACCGCGAATCCGATTACGACTTCGTCCGCCGCCTGTTGACCGAGGAAGGCATAGGCTGGCGCTTTGAAGATGGCGACGATGGGCAAACCATGGTGCTGTTTGCCGACAGCGTGCTCAAAGATGCGACGCCGGAAGACGCCAGCAGCGCTGCCGGGGGCGGCCTGCGCTACCACGCTGCCCGCGCCGGCGAACAGCAGGACAGCATCCAGTCGCTGCGTACCGCGCGTGGCCTGATCAGCGGCGCCGTCGCTGTCGCCAGCTACGACTACAAGGCCAAGAAGGCGGTCGGCAAGAGCGTGCCGACGCGGCTGGACAACTTCGGCAAGCATGCCTTTTTGCCTGAGAGTTTCGATTATCCGGGCCAGTATTTTTACGCCGACGGCGGCGAGGCCGAGCGCTATGCCACGCTGCATATGCAGGCGCTGGAGGCGCACAGCCAGCTATGGCAAGCCCGTTCGACAGTACGCACGCTGCGTGCCGGCACCCGCTTCGCGCTTACCAAGGGTCCGCTCGATACGTCTTCCGGCGGCGAGCATTTCGTCGTGCTGCGCGTGATCAGCGTCGGCGTCAACAACCTTCCCGTGGCGCTCAAGCAGGGCCTGGCCGAATTGTTCGGCCCCATTCCGGAACTGCTGGAAGACCTGGGCGCGCCACTGGCCGGCCTGCCGGAGGATTTCAGCGCCACGCTGGCGCAGGCCGCCGGCAGCGGTTACGCCAACAGCTTCTCGGCACTGGACGCCGCCATGCCATGGCGGCCGATGCACGCCGGCGGCGAAGGTCGCCAGCATCCCAAACCCACCGCCCTCGGCTCGCAGAGCGCCATCGTGGTGGGCGCCGACGGCAGCGACCGGCCGAACGGCGCCGACGAAATCTACTGCGACAGCCTGGGGCGGGTGCGCATCCGCTTCCATTGGCAGGACCAGGCCGACGCAACGTGCTGGGTGCGCGTGGCGCAGCGTCTGGCCGGCGGCGGCATGGGCAGCCAATTCCTGCCGCGCATCGGCCAGGAGGTGCTGGTGCAGTTCCTGGAAAACGATATCGACCGGCCACTGATTGTTGGCGCGCTGTACAACGGCCAGGGCGAAGGCGGCGTCCTGCCCACGCCGGGCGGCGAGGCACGCGAGCAGTCGGGCGATGCCTTCGCGCCGGCGCATGACCATGCCGTGTCGGGACAGGGTAACCTGGCCGGCGGCCATAGCCCGGTGTGGCATGGCGCGGCGGGCGGCAGTCCCGGCCACCGCAATGAAGCGGCCCAATGGGGCCTGCGCAGCAAGGAGTTCGGCGGCGAAGGCTATAACCAGCTGCTGTTCGACGACACCGATAACCAGGGCCGTATCCAGCTGCGCACCACCCTGGCGGCGACGGAACTGAACCTGGGTCACCTGGTGCACAGCGCCGATAATTTCCGCGGCAGCCTGCGCGGCCAGGGCGCGGAACTGCGCAGCGACGCCTACGGCGCGGTGCGGGCCGGCGCCGGCCTGCTGGTCACCAGCTACCGCATCCAGCACGGCGCCAGCCAGCGCGAGCCGGCCGGCGACAACGCTGCCGGCCTCGCCATGCTCAAGCAGGCTGTCAAGCTGGCCGAAACGTTCAGCGATGCGGCGGTCAAGCACCAGACGGTGGGCCTGGCCGCGCACATGGGCGCCCGCAAGGCCAAGTCCAGCCTGCTCGATGCGAAGCAAGCGCCGCTGCAGTCGCTGCTGACCTCCGTTTCCGGCATGGTCGGCGAGCGCGACCTCGATGCGGCGCGCAACGACGCCGGCAAGCGCAACACCGCGCCCGGTGCCGGCCGGTTGCCGCATGTGAGCGATCCGCTGGTTGCGATTTCGGCCAGGGATGGCCTGGTGATGACGGCGGCGCGCGACCTGCAAATGGCGGCAGGCGAAATGGCCATGCTCGCGAGCGGCCAGGACAGCCAGCTGGCCACTGGCGGCCAGTTGCGCATCCACACCGTGCAGGCGCTGGGCATGCTGGGCGGCGCAGCCGGACCGGGCCAGCAGGAGATCGGCGTGCAGCTGGTTGCTGCGCGCGACCCGATCGACGTGCAGGCCCAGGCCGGCGCGCTGGGCGTGCAGGCGCAGGGCATGGTCGACGTGAAGAGCGCCAACGCCCATGTCGATTTTGCGTCCGCCAAAAAAATCAGCCTGTCCACCGCCGGCGGCGCCAATATCACCATCGACGGCGGCAACATCACCGTCCAGTGCCCGGGCAAGATCACCATCAACGCCGGCAAGAAGACCTTCACCGGGCCGGCCCGCAGCGATTACCCGATGGCTTCCTTGCCGCGCTCGGAAATGAAGATCAAGAAGAAGTACGCTTTTTCGTCCTAGTGCCTGTTCCAGATGATTATCAGTCCTCCATTCCTGCCGACGCGTGCCAAT
>JBCNOX010000459.1:0-4664 GCA_039593645.1 Pseudoduganella sp. | reverse complement strand
GACGTTGTGCTTCGGCTCGGACAGGTATTCTCCCAGGAAGATGGCGAAATCGTCTTCGGTGAAGCTGACCTTGTTCAATTCGTCGGCCAGTTTGCCCAGCATGGCTTTTGGAATTTCAGCCGGTTTGCTGGTGGGCTCCAGGTCCGGATCGGCATAGCGGCCGGGCAGGTCGATGGAGTCGGCCATGAATTGCAGGAAGGCTTCGCCCAGTTCCTGGTAGGAGGGGGAGCGGAAACCGATCGAATAGGTCTGGCAGTCGCCAATCGCTTCGCCATCGTGGGCGTAGTGCGGCGGCAGGTAGAGCATATCGCCCGGTTCCAGCACGAACTCCTCGGTGGCCTTGAACTTCTTCAGGATCTTGAGCGGCAAGCCTTCGATCAGGGTCAGGTCTTTCTGCGCGCTGATCTTCCAGCGGCGCTGGCCTTCCGCCTGCAGCAGGAACACGTCATAGGAGTCGAAGTGCGGGCCGACGCCGCCGCCATCGGTGGCAAAGCTCACCATCAGGTCGTCCAAGCGCGCGTCGGGCAGGAAACGGAACTGGCGCAGCAGCGCATCAGCCTTGTCGTCCTGCAGGTTGACGCCCTGAACCAGCATGGTCCATGCGCGATCCTTGCGCGAAGGCAGCTCTTTCAGCGGGCCGTGCTGCATGTCCCAGCTGCCGTCTTTCTTGGTGACCAGGCGGCTTTCCACGTAGTCCTTGGTGGCCAGTTCGGCCAGCTTGTCGAAAGGCAGCAGCGGCTTGAAGCCGGGGATGGCCTGGCGGATCAGCAGCGGCTTCTTGTGCCAGTAATCGCGCAGGAATTGTTCGGGCGTGATGTCGCCCAGGAGAGTGAGTTTTTTCATGGCGCGATTATAGCAAGCGGTATAATCCCCTCCAGCTTAGAAAAGAAAGGAAGCTCAATGAAGATCGCCAAGAATACCGTTGTGACGGTGGAGTACAAACTGTCCGACGCACAGAACAATCTGATCGAAGACGGTCGCCAGCCCATGGTCTACCTGCACGGTGGCTACGAGAACACCCTGCCAAAGATCGAAGAAGAACTGGACGGCAAGGAAAACGGCTACGCCACCACGATCCAGATTGAACCGGAAGACGCCTTTGGCGATTACGACCCGAACCTGCTGAAAGTGGAAGAGCGTGCGCGTCTGCCGGAGCCGCTGGAGATTGGCATGCAGTTCGAAGGCCTGCCTGAAGGCGGCGAAGAAGACGACGCGATGATCTTCACCGTGACCGAAATCGCCGAAGACAAGGTAGTCCTGGACGGCAACCATCCGCTGGCCGGCATGGCCCTGCGCTTCGAACTGAAAGTGGTCGACGTGCGCGCCGCCACTGAAGAAGAAATCGCCCACGAGCACGTGCATGGCCCGCATGGCCACCACCATCACGACGGCGATGATGAAGGCGACGATGGCGAGGAAGGCGATCACTTCCGCAGCCACCCGATCCACTAAGATCCCAAGAGCCCCGCAGCGCGGGGCTTTTTTTACCTCATTCGCTGCCCACCGTGAACAGCGAAGCGCTGCCGGGTATCACGCGCAGCGCCAGCCACTCGGCGCCTATCGCCAGGTGGCCCACATTCTTGTTCCATTCGATGAGCGGGGCGGCCTTGCCCTCTTTGCGGTTATCCACCAGCAGCAACTGGCCTGGATACTTGTCGGCTTGGGAGCGCACGATGCGGCGAATCTCGGTGAAACCGTCGCGCTTTTGCGCCAGGCGGGCAAAGAAGCCTTGCTCCACATGGGCGCCGATGTCGCCATCCATCACCAGCACCATGCCAGCAATATTCTTGCGCTTGGCGTGCAGGAAGACCCGGTGCAGCCAGCCGCGGTTGGCCACCATGCGGTCTTCGTACTCGCTGTTGCGGCCGGCTTCCGTCAGGTAGTGGTTGTTCTTGGCCGGAACGTTGAGCGTGACGAACAGCACGTTCTCGTATTCCCAGTAGGTGTTCTCGGCATAGTCGCGGAACTTGGCAATGCTCGACTGCCGGTTCAGGGCCAGCTTGCCCTTGCCCAGCGCCTCGGGCTCCGGAAAGAACAATTCACGGATGCGGTTGAGGCGTTCGATGGCGTTCGATTTGCCGTTGGAGTTGCGGCATTCGGTCCAGTCGCTGCCGGCCGGCAGCAGCACCAGCGGGCGCTCGGCGCTGTTCATCAGGTCGCGGCGATCCTGGTACAGGCTGTCGGTACATGGCTCGCTGGCCGACTTGATGCCATTGGCAATCAGGAAGGCAGGTTCGGCACGGCTTGCCTCGGCCAGCATGCGGCGGAATTCGGCGTCGCCTTCGCCCTTGGGGAAGTTGTGGCCAAGCAGGGCGAATGTGAATTCGCCCTTGCGCGGGGCGGGCTTGTCGCCGCGCGCAAGGGCAGCTGGCGCGGCAAGCAAGGCGGCGGCCAGGGCGGCCGCTGCCAGCGTGCCTAAGGCGAATCGCCGCTTCATGCCTGCGCCAGGCGCTTGAGCTGGTACAGGCGGTCCAGCGCTTCGCGCGGGGTCATGGCGTCCGGATCGATGTCGTCCAGTGCTGCCAGCAGTTCTTCGGCGCGCGGGTCGGCAGCCGGAGCGGCGGCTGGCGCCTCGTCGTCGTTGGCATCGGCCACCGGCGCGGCGAACAGGTCTAGCTGCGGCGTTGCGTCGAGCGCTTGCGCTTCCAGGCGCGCCAGGTGCTTGCGGGCCGCCTTGATCACCGGCTGCGGCACGCCTGCCAACTGCGCCACCTGCAAGCCGTAGCTTTGCGAGGCCGGGCCGTTCTGCACCGCGTGCAGGAATACGATGGAGTCCTTGTGCTCCACCGCCGACAGGTGCACGTTGGCGGCAGTCGGATGCGCTTCCGGCAACTGGGTCAGCTCGAAATAGTGGGTGGCGAACAGGGTAAAGCTGCGGCTCGATTCGATCAGGTGGCGCGCAATCGCCCATGCCAGCGCCAGGCCGTCGAAGGTCGAGGTGCCGCGGCCGATTTCGTCCATCAGCACCAGCGAGTGCTCGGTGGCGCCGTTCAGGATGGTGGCCGCTTCGGTCATCTCCACCATGAAGGTGGAACGGCCGCCGGCCAGGTCGTCGGTGGCGCCGATACGGGTGAACACGCGGTCGACCGGGCCAATGGTGGCGCTGGCGGCCGGCACATAGCTGCCCACATAGGCCAGCAGGGTAATCAGGGCAACCTGGCGCATGAAGGTCGACTTACCGCCCATGTTCGGGCCGGTGATCAGCAGCAGGCGGCGGTCGGCCATGAACTTGCAGTCATTGGCGATGAAGCGCTCGATCTGGTTTTCCACCACCGGGTGGCGTCCTTCCACGATATTGATGCAAGGCTCGGCCACCAGGTTGGGCGCGCACCAGTTGTTGCGCAGTGCGTGTTCGGCCAGTGCGCACAGGGTGTCGACCTGGGCCAGGGCCTGGGCGATGGATTGCAGCGGGCCGATGAAAGGCGCCAGTGCGCCGAGCAGTTCGTCGTACAGCATCTTCTCGCGCGCCAGCGCGCGATCCTGGGCCGACAGGGCCTTGTCTTCGAAGGCCTTCAGTTCCGGCGTGATGTAGCGTTCGCAGTTCTTCAGGGTCTGGCGGCGGCGGTAGTCTTCCGGCACCTTGTCGGCCTGGCCGTTGGTGACTTCGATATAGAAGCCGTGCACGCGGTTGTACTCGACGCGCAGGTTGGCGATGCCGGTGCGTTCGCGTTCGCGCGTCTCCAGGTCGACCAGGAACTGGCCGGCGTTTTCGGACAGGCCGCGCAGTTCATCGAGCTCCGCGTCGTAGCCGCGCGCGATCACGCCGCCGTCGCGCACCATGGTGGCCGGTTCCGGCATGATGGCGCGCACCAGCAGGTCCACGCATTCCTTTGGCTCGTTCAGGCCGAAGTGCAGCTTGGCCAGCAAGCCGTCGGCATTGTCGTGGCCCAGGGCGCGCAGCATGGCGTGCTGCAGCTTGGGCAGCTGCTGCAGGCCGTCGCGCAGGGCGGACAGGTCGCGCGGGCGCGCCGACAGCAGGGCGACGCGGGTGGTGATGCGTTCGATATCGGGTACTTGCGCCAGGTGGTAGGCCAGCGAACCGGTGGTGTCGTGCTGCATCAGCGCGGCGATCGCGTCGTGGCGCGCGCGCGCCACCGACTGGTCGCGCTTGGCGTGGTGCAGCCAGTGGCGCAGCAGGCGCGAACCCATGGCGGTGCGGCAGTGGTCCAGCAGCGAGAACAGGGTAGGGGACTCCTGGCCGCGAATGGTTTCCGTCAGCTCCAGGTTGCGGCGCGTGGCGGCATCGAGGCCGATGTATTCGTTTTCCGTTTCGCAGGACAGGCTCTTGACGTGCTGCAGGCCGCGGCCCTGGGTCGATTGCGCATAGCGCAGCAGCGCACCGGCCGCGCCGAATGCCGCGCCCAGGCCCTCCGCGCCGAATCCGGTCAACGTGGCAACGGACAACTGGTCCAGCAGGGCCTTGTGACCATGCACCACGTCGAAGTGCCAGGCCGGCACATTGTTGACGTGGCAGATCGAGATATCGTCGAACATGTCGGCATCGTCGCCGCGCAGGATTTCGGCCGGCGCAATGCGCTCCAGTTCCTGGCCCAGGCGCGTGTTGACGCTGCGCTGGTCGCCGGAGAATTCCATCAGGCGCAGCGCGCCGGAGGCCAGCGACAGCCAGGCCAGGCCGCAGGTGACCACCTTGCGGTTGCTGATCA
>JBCNOX010000458.1:0-4681 GCA_039593645.1 Pseudoduganella sp. | reverse complement strand
CGCCCGACTTCCTGATGCAGGCCATGCGCGCCGGCGTGCGCGAAGTATTGCCGACCCCGATCGACGGCGCGGCACTGCAAGCTGCGGTGCGCCGCCTCGACGAGAAGCGCAACTTCAGTGCCCGCTCGCTGGGTAAGGTGCTGGCCTTCATCTCCTGCAAGGGCGGCAGCGGCGCCACCTTCCTGGCCGCCAACCTTGGTTACGCCCTGACCGCCGCCGAGGGCAAGAAGGTGGCCCTGTTCGACTTCAACCTGCAGTTCGGCGACGCCTCGCTGTTCGTCTCCGACCAGCGCCCGGCCGCCAGCGTGGCCAGCGTGGCGCAGCAGATGCACCGCCTCGACGCTTCGCTGCTGTTCTCCAGCATGGTGCAGGTGACGCCGAATTTCCATGTGCTGGCCGCGCCCGACGACCCGACCCAGGCCAACGACGTGCATCCGGAACACGTGGATGCCCTGCTGCGCCTGGCGCGCCAGCACTACGACTTCGTTCTGCTCGACATCGGCCGCAGCCTGGACGCCGTCTCGGTGCGCGCCCTCGACCAGGCCGACATGATCTTCCCGATCCTGCAGGCCACGCTGCCGTACATCCGCGACGGCAAGCGCCTGCTGCAGGTATTCCGTTCGCTCGACTATCGCAAGGACAAAATCCACCTGATCGTCAACCGGCATTCGAACAATGGCGACATCCGCCTGCGCGACTGCGAGCAAGCCTACGGCATGGAGATGTTCCGCACCATCCCGAACCACTACGAAGCAGCCGCCGCCTCGGTCAACCAGGGCGTGCCGATCCTGCAGTTGCAGCGCACCAGTCCGATTTCCAAGGCATTACAGGACCTGGCGCGTACCCTGGCCGGCGACAGCAGTACCGAGTCGCGCGGCTGGCTGTCCCGAATTCTCCAGCGCGCATAACCCCGCGCCCCCTGCCCCAGCCCATGGAGTCGATCATGCAGATCCCAGCCCAGAACCTCCGCAACCGCCTCGGCGCAGCCGCGCCGCTGAACGGCAATGTCTCCGCCTTACGCCAATCCGATGCGATCGACAACCGCGCCTACCAGCAGCTCAAGCACCGCATCCACCAGACCCTGCTCGACCGGGTCGACCTGGAGAGCATGCAGCGCCTGACCCAGGACCAGATCCGCGACGAGCTGAAAGTGCTGGTCGAGCGCCTGCTGGAAGAGAACATGGTGGTGATCAACGACAGCGAGCGGCGCAACCTGACCCGCGACATCCAGTACGAGGTGCTGGGCTTCGGTCCGCTGGAACCGCTGCTGGCCGACCCCAACGTTTCGGACATTCTGGTGAACGGGGCACGCCAGGTGTACGTGGAGCGCAAGGGCTGCCTGGAGCTGACGTCGGTCACCTTCAACGACGACGCCCACCTGATGAAGATCATCGACAAGATCGTGTCGCGCGTGGGCCGCCGCATCGACGAGTCGAGCCCGATGGTGGATGCGCGCCTGCCGGACGGCTCGCGGGTCAACGCCATCATCCCGCCCCTGGCCATCGACGGGCCAGTGCTCTCGATCCGCCGCTTCTCGGCCGACCCACTGGGCATGGCGGAGCTGATCAGCTTCAATTCGATGACCGAAGCCATGGCCACCATCCTGCAGGCGCTGGGCAAGAGCAAGGTCAATATCCTGATCTCGGGCGGCACCGGTTCGGGCAAGACCACCATGCTGAACGCGATTTCCGGCTACATCAGCCACAGCGAGCGCATCGTCACCATCGAAGACGCGGCCGAATTGCAGCTGCAGCAGCCGCACATCGTGCGCCTGGAAACGCGCCCGCCGAATATCGAGAACAAGGGCGAGGTGACGCAGCGCGCCCTGGTGCGCAATGCGCTGCGCATGCGCCCCGACCGCATCATCCTGGGCGAGGTGCGCGGCGCCGAAGCACTGGACATGCTGCAGGCGATGAACACCGGCCACGAGGGCTCGATGGCCACCATCCACGCCAACACCCCGCGCGACGCGCTGACCCGGCTGGAAAACATGATCAGCATGGGCGCCGCCGGCCTGCCGGTGAAAGCCATGCGCCAGCAGATTTCTTCGGCCATCGGCGTGGTGGTGCAGGTGGCGCGCCTGACCGACGGCAAGCGCAAGCTGATGTCGATCCAGGAAATCACCGGCATGGAAGGCGAGATGATCACCATGCAGGAGATCTTCTGCTTCAAGCAGACCGGGGTCGGCACCGATGGTTCGGTGCAGGGCTACTTCAGCGCCACCGGCGTGCGGCCACGCTTCGGCGAACGCCTGCGCACCTTTGGCGTGTCCCTGGCCGACGACATCTTCGACCCTACCGTCCAGAAAAGGATGTGAGCCATGGACTATCTCTACTACGCCACCGGCATCCTGGTCTTCGTGGCCGTGGTGCTGCTGATCGAAGGCATGTACCTGACCTGGAATTCGGCCAAGGGGCCGGAAGCGGAACGGGTGGCGCGCCGCCTGCGCATGATGTCGGCCGGCGGCCATGCCACCGGCGAGAGCGCCTCGATGATCAAGAAGCGCCTGCTCAGCGAAAGCCCGGTATTCCAGCGCCTGCTGCTGCAGATGCCGCGCGTCAGCCAGCTGGACCGCCTGCTGGAGCAATCCGGCTTGACCTGGACGGTATCGGACCTCATCGCGCTGTCGCTGATCTGCCCCGTGCTGGTGGGCGGCCTGGCGCTGTTCCTGCGGCTGCCGCTGTTGATGGTGCTGCCCTTGATGGCATTCTCGCTGTTCGTTCCGTTGCTGGGCGTACTCAGGGCCAAAAGCAAGCGCCTGGCCAAGGTGGACCAGCAATTGCCCGACGCCCTCGACCTGATCGGCCGCGCGCTGCGCGCCGGCCACGCCTTCCCGACCGCGATGAAAATGGTCGGCGACGAAATGAACGCCCCGATCGCCGACGAATTCAAGGCCACGTTCGACGAGGTCAACTTCGGCATTTCGATGAATGACGCGCTGATGAACCTGGCCACCCGCGTGCCGAGCACCGACCTGCGCTACTTCGTGATCGCCGTGATGATCCAGCGTGAAACCGGCGGCAACCTGGCCGAACTGCTCGACAACATCAGCAAAATCGTGCGCGAACGCATGAAGCTGCTGGGCCAGATCCGGGTGCTGTCGGCCGAGGGCCGCATGTCGGCCTGGGTGCTGGGCCTGCTGCCCTTTGCCGCCGCCCTGATGATCCAGCTCAGCAATCCTGGCTTCCTGGCCGTGCTGTACACCGACCCGGTCGGCAGGAAAATGGTCGCTGGCGCCCTGACCATGATGTTCCTGGGCGTGCTGGCAATGCGCAAGATTATCCGGATTCGCGTCTAGCGGGAGAATGACATGAGCGTCCTTCAAATGGCCTTCCTGGCCCTGGTGTTCCTGCTGGTGTTCGGCACCGCATATGTGATCATGCTGCGCCTTGGCGGCAACCCGGTGCAGGGCCGACTGCAGCAGGTGACCGAACGGCCTTCCAGCGCGCGCCGCCGTGAGCGCATCAGCCCCAACCTGCTGGCGCGCATCGCCGCCTGGCTGGCGCCTGTCGCCAAGCTGTCCGGCGGCGAAACCGAGGAATGGGAGAAATCGTCGCTGCGCACGCGCTTCATGAATGCGGGCCTGCGCCATGCCTCCATGGGCCCCCTGTACTTTGCCGCGAAGACTTCGCTGGCCATCATCCTGCCGCTGGCAGTGTATGCCGCGCTGGTGATCTCGAATTCCAAGCTGTCCGGCAACGGCCTGATGTTCTGGCTGCTGCTGGCCGCGGCATTGGGCTACTACCTGCCGAACTACATGTTGCGCTGGGCCGTCAGCCGCCGCCAGCTCGAAATCTTCGAATCGTTCCCCGATGCGCTGGACCTGATGACTGTTTGCGTCGAAGCCGGCCTGGCGATGGATGCCGCGCTGCTGCGCGTGGCCGAGGAAATCGGCATCAAGAGCCCGATCCTGGCCGATGAGCTGAATCTGGTGACCCTCGAGTTGCGCGCCGGCCTGGCCAAGGAACGCGCCCTGCGCAACCTGGCGCTGCGCACCGGGGTGGAGGACGTGGATGCGCTGGTGGCCATGCTGATCCAAGCCGAACGTTTCGGTACCAGCATTGCCGATTCGCTGCGCGTGCAGTCCGAACAGCTGCGTACGCGGCGCCGTCAGCGTGCCGAGGAAGCTGCCGCAAAGATTTCCCTGAAACTGCTGTTCCCGTTGATCTTCTTCATCTTCCCATCGCTGCTGGTGGTGTTGATGGGGCCTGCCTTTATCTCGATTTACCGCGTTTTGCTGCCAACCATGGGCGGCGCCGACGCCGGCTAGAAAGGAATTGCCATGATCAAGCTCAAGCCAATCGCCCTGGCCGCAATGGGTTGCGGTCTTCTCACGGCGTGCAGTGCTCCTCCGGCACCGCGCCCGCTGGCCCTGCAACCTGTGGTACGCGGCGACATGCCCGGCAACCAGGCCGCCAGCTGGAACCGTCTGGGACGCTTCCATCACGAACGCGGCCAACTGGCCCTGGCGCTCGGCGCATATGCACAATCGCTGGCACTCGATGCCAACCAGCTCGATGCGCGCAATGCGGTGGCGGTGATCGAGGCGCAACGGGGCGACCTCGAACTGGCACACAAAGCGCTGGTGGCACTGGTCAAGGACTACCCGGCCGAAGCGCAGCCGCATACCAATCTCGGTTATGTACAGTACCTGATGGGCGACCATGCCGGGGCCGCGCAG
>JBCNOX010000457.1:0-4693 GCA_039593645.1 Pseudoduganella sp. | reverse complement strand
ATGGCGAGCACGCTCGCGACCAACGATGCGGAAGGCTATGTGGAATTGGCCCTGCAGGGCCTGGGCCTGGTGCAGGTGGGTACCTACCTGGTGCGCAGCCACCTCGCCAGTGGCGCGCTGGTCGAAGTGTTGGGCGCAATGCCGCCAACGCCATCACCGGTGTCGCTGGTCTATCCGCAAGGACGCATGGCATCGCCCAAGCTGCAGGTTTTCGCGCGCTGGCTGGAAGCGGTTTTCGCCGCCGAGCCGGAACTGCGGCGTGCCGCGCCGTGAGCCGTTGTTGCGGTAGGGGAAGATTGATAATAGTATATTGTTGTTGAAATAATTCGAGCGTCGGCGATGAAGGATCCCTGCATCTCGCAAAATCCGAAAGAAAACTGGGGTAACAGGGTTCTCAATCTGGCCTCCATCTTCCTGCCATGGATGCTGATGGCGGCGCTGGCCGCCAGCGCCAGGGCGCCGCTCGCGCCGACTGCCGCTACGTTGATTACCTTTGCCGCATTCTTCGGCTTGACCGTGGTTGGCGTCGCAATCGGCATGCATCGCTATTTCACGCACCATGCCTTCAAGACCAGCGGGGTAATCAAGGTCTGCCTGGGTGTGCTTGGCACCTGGGCGATGCAAGGCGATATTACGCGCTGGGTGGCCGATCATCGGCGCCACCACCGCTTCGCCGACAAACAATACGATCCGCATTCGCCATGGTTTTCCGACCAGGGACCGATTTCCAATCGCCTGCTGGGATGGTTCCACGCGCACACGGGATGGATGATCTATGGAAGGGTCTCGCAGCCAGCGCGCTATGCGCCGGACTGCCTCGCCGACCGCAGCATCGCCATCCTCTCCCGTTACTACTGGCCGATTGTCGCTGTGGGGCTGGTGCTGCCCGGCGCAGTCGGTTACTTGGCCGGCGGCGAAAACGAAATGGTGCGGTGCGTATTCTGGGCGGGCGCCGCGCGCGTCGCCTTGCTGCACCAGTTGACGTGGTCGGTCAATTCCTTCGGCCACCTGTTCGGAAGGAAGGTGGAAGGCAGCGACAACGAAGCGCGGGACAACACCTTCTTCGCGCTGCTGTTGCTCGGCGAGGGCTTGCACAGCCACCACCACGCGCGTCCCACGTCGGCGATGAACGAGCCGAAGCACCTCGATTTCGGCGGCTGGCTGATCCGCGGGTTCGAGAAGCTCGGCCTGGTCTGGCAACTGCGCTAGGCTGCCTGCTTACTTGAGCGAGAAGCGCACGCTCATTGCGCTCTTGTCCGGGAAGACGATGGCTGCAACAACCTTGGTGCCTGGGCCGACTTTGTCGCCGGTCTTTGCCACCAGGGTATTGCCGCTGCCCGCAACCAGCGGAACCTCGGATTTCTCGGTGCCTTTGAGCACGGTCAGCGTACCCGAACCGCCCGCCATCGGGATTTCCTTGCCATGGTCATCCACGTAGATCGTGGTCTGGCCGTCTTTGTTGACCAGCTCAAACTGGATATCGCCAGCTGTTTTCACGATGCCGCCATGTTTGGCCGGGCTTTCATGGGCCACGGCCTGGCCGCCTGCGATCGCGAGCGAAAACGCGATCAATGCCATCAGTTTTTTCATTGCATACTCCAGAGATTTGCGGCAGCTGAAAAGGGCGCTGCCGCTTGCCCGTTGAATCAATAGGTTTCGTCCTTGCCCGCCGCGACCAGCTGCTCCAGCGGCTTGCGGCCCACCAGCCAGAAGATCAGTGGGGTCAGCAGAGAGTCGAGCACGGTGGAACTTACCAGCCCGCCGAAGATCACCACCGCTACCGGATGCAGGATTTCCTTGCCCGGCGCCTCGGCCGACAGCAGCAGCGGCGTCAACGCAAACGCTGCCACCAGTGCCGTCATCAGGACCGGCGTGAGGCGTTCCAGCGAGCCGCGCACGATCATCGGCCAGCCGAAGGTTTCGCCCTCAAACTTGCACAGGTTGACGTAGTGGCTGACCTTTAGGATGCCGTTGCGGGTTGCGATGCCGGCCAGTGTGATAAAGCCCACCATCGACGCGACCGACAGCGAAACGCCGGCGATCCACATCGCCAGCACGCTGCCCACCAGGGCGAAAGGAATATTGCCCATGATGACCAGTGCCAGGGTCGTCGAGCGGTAGCGCGAATACAGCACCAGGAAGATCATCAGCACTGAGGCCAGCGACAGGCTCACGATCAGGCGCTGGGCCTGTTCCTGTGCCTGGAACTGTCCTTCGACGCTGACGAAATAGCCGCCCGGCAGGGCCATCGCGTCCACCGCCTTGCGCACGTCGCCGATGATGCGCGACATGCTCGAGCCGTCGGTATTGGCGTACACCACGATGCGGCGGCGGCCGTTCTCGCGGCCGATCTGGTTCGGGCCGTCGCCTTCCTCCACGGTGGCGACGGTCGACAGGGGTATGCGGCCGCCCGGGCTGTCCAGCATTAGCCGTTCCAGGTCTTGCGGCGTGCGCTTGGCATCGGCCAGGCGCAAGACCAGGTCGTAGCGGCGGGCGCCGTCGATCACCTGCGTGATGCGGGTCCCTTCGGCCAGCGATTCAAGCGCCGCCAGCACCTGGCCCGGCGCCAGGCCATATTGCGCGGCCTTGCGGTAGTCGATCCTGATTTTCACTTGCGGGATCAGCACTTGCCGTTCAACCGAGAGGTCGACCAGGCCTGGAACGGATTGCAGCCTGCCGCGCAAGCCGTCCGCCAGGCCGCGCAAAGTGTCGACGTCGTCGCCGTAGATTTTCAGTGCAACCTGCGCCCGCACGCCGGACAGCAGGTGATCGAGGCGGTGCGAGATGGGCTGGCCGATCGCCACCGAAGCTGGAATCACGGACAACTGTGCCCGGATCGCCGCCATGATTTCCTCGCGGCTTCGCTTGGAGCGTTTCAGGTCCACATCGATTTCAGAGGAGTGCACGCCTTCGGCATGCTCGTCCAGTTCCGCGCGGCCGGTGCGGCGGCCGACCTTGGTCACTTCCGGTACCTGCGCGATCAGGGTCTCCGCCAGGGAACCGAGACGGTTGGCTTCCGCCAGCGAGGTGCCCGGCGTGAAGGTCATGCCCATCACCAGCGAGCCCTCGTTGAATGGCGGCAGGAAAGCGCGCGGGAAGAAGGGAATGCTCGCAGCGGCCAGGATCACGACCACCAGCGCGACAGACAGGATGGCCTTCATGCGCGGGAAGCACCAGTCAAGCAGGGCGCTGTCCCACCGTTTCAGGCGTGACACCAGCGGGCTGTCGCGGTGGGCCTTGTGCAGGGATGCCGGCAGCAGGTAATAGGCCAGCACGGGCGTCACCGTCATGGAAACCAGCAGCGAAGCCAGGATCGAGGCGATATAGGCGATGCCCAGTGGTGCGAACAGGCGGCCCTCGATGCCAGGCAGCGCAAACAAGGGCACAAAGACCAGCACCACGATGACCGTCGCATAGACGATCGCGGAGCGCACCTCGACCGATGCGCGCCAGATCACTTCCAGCACCGACAGTCCGTCCTCATGGCGCTGCCGCAAGCGGCGCTGGATGTTCTCCACGTCCACCACCGCGTCGTCCACCAGTTCACCGATGGCAATGGCCAGGCCGCCCAGCGTCATGACGTTGATGGATTGGCCAAGCAGGTGGAAGGCGAGGGCGGTCACCGCCAGCGAAAGGGGGATGGCCACCAGCGAAATCGCCGTTGCCCGTGCGGAGAGCAGGAAGGCGAACAGCACGATGGCGACCAGGATGGCGCCATCTCGCAATGCCTCGACCACATTGCCGATGGAAGCGTCGATGAAATTGGCTTGCCGGAACAGGACCACCGGCGCCGACAGGCCGGCAGGCAGGCCCTGTTTCAGTTCGCCCAGCGCGTTCTCGATGTCGCGCGTCAGGCGCACGGTGTCGGCGGCGGGCTGCTTCTGCACGCTCACGATCACTGCCGGCTTGCCGTTCATGCCGGCATCGCCCCGTTTGAAGGCCGCCGCATAGCGCACGTCGGAGACCTGCTCCAGCAGTACCGGAATGCCGTTGCGATGGGCGACGGCGATGCCGCGCGCATCTTCCAGGCGGTTGGTGCGGCCCAGGTTGCGGATCAGGTATTCGCGGCTGTTCAGGTCAATGAAACCACCGCTGGTGTTGGCGGCGAAACCGCGCAAGGCATTGGCCACCTGTTCCAATGAGACGCCAAACTGCGCCATGCGCGCCGTGTCGGGCTCGACACGCAATTGCCGTACTTCGCCGCCGATCGGGATCACTTGCGATACGCCGGGAATCGACAGCAGGCGCGGACGCAGCACAAAGTCCGCATACTCGCGGGCCTTCATCGGATCGGTCCTGGCGGCGTCGATCGGCAGCGCAATCAGCATGATCTCGCCCATGATGGACGAAACGGGCCCCATCGCCGGCGTGACGCTGCCCGGCAACTGTTCCTTGACCAGCGTCATGCGCTCGCTGACCAGCTGGCGATTGCGGTAGGGATCGGTGCCCCAGTCGAACTCGGCGTAGACAATGGACAGGCCAACGCCGGAAACCGAACGCACGCGGGTGACGCCGGGCATGCCGTTCAGTGCCGTCTCGATGGGGAACGATACCAGCTGCTCGACTTCTTCCGGCGCCATGCCGCCGGCTTCCGTCAGCACGGTAACCACCGGCTTGTTCAGGTCCGGGAACACGTCAACCGGCGTGCGCCATGCGGTCATTGCGCCGTACACCATCAACAGCACGGCGGCCG
>JBCNOX010000456.1:0-4716 GCA_039593645.1 Pseudoduganella sp. | reverse complement strand
TTTCTTCCCTCCCGCTTTGCTGCTCATGCTGGCCATGAAAGCGCGCGGAGCCTTCCGGCCATGTCTCGTTAATTATTCTTGCGGGGCCAGGTGGCGGACGTACCAATCCATGGCCTCCTTCAGCCCTTCGCCAATACGGTGCGAAGGGTTGAAACCCAACAACTCACGCGCCTTGGTGATATCGGCCTGCGAATGGCGCACGTCGCCGGCCCGGAATTGCTGGTATTGCGCCTGGTGCTGGCGCAGGTGCGGGAAACGCTCCTGCAGCAGCTCGCGCATCATCAGGTACAGCTGGTTGAGACTGGTGCGCTCATTGAGCGCCACGTTGTACACCTGGTTGACGGCGCCCGGCTGGTCGGCCATGGCGGCCAGCAGGTTGGCTTGCACCACGTTGTCGATGAAACAGAAATCGCGGCTGGTTTCGCCGTCGCCGTTGATGAACAGCGGACGGTTGCGGATCAGGGCCGACACCCATTGCGGGATCACTGCCGCATAGGCGCCTTCCGGGTCCTGGCGCGGGCCGAACACATTGAAATAGCGCAGGCCGATGGTTTCCATGCCATAGGTACGCGCAAAAACGTCGGCGTACAGCTCGTTGGCATACTTGGTGACGGCATACGGCGACAGCGGCCGGCCGATGGTGTGCTCCACTTTCGGCAGCGCGGGATGGTCGCCGTAGGTGGAGCTGGATGCCGCGTAGACGAAGCGCTTCACTTTCGCGTCGCGCGCCGCCACCAGCATGTTCAGGAAACCGGTCACATTGGTGCCATGGGTCAGCAGCGGATCGTCGATCGAGCGGCTGACGGAGCCCAGTGCGGCCTGGTGCAGGACAAAATCCTTGCCGGCGCAAGCCGCGCGGCAGGCTGACAGGTCGCGGATATCGCCTTCCATGAAGGCAAAGGAGGCCCAAGCCTCCGGGCCGACTGCTTCGCGCACCTGGTCCAGGTTATGCTGGTGCCCGGTGGCGAAGTTGTCCAGGCCCGTGACCCGCTGGCCGAGCTTGAGCAGCGCCTCCACCAGGTTGGAGCCGATGAATCCGGCAGCACCCGTCACCAGCCAATGGTATCGCTGGCCACGCAGGTGCAGCCGCACGTCGTCAAACTTGCCCACTACAGCCCTCCCAGGCTTCCCTACTATTTTTATTTACAGGCGCCAGACGCTGTAACCAGCTTCTTCCAGGCCTGCCATATTGAATGCCGATTTCACGTCGATGAAGACGCCGCCCGGGTTGAGCTTGGCCGACAGGTCGCCCAGCGACAATGCCAGCAGTTCCTTGTGCGACACGGCCGCCACCACGGCATCGGCCTGCGGCAGGCTGTCCCAGCTTTCCAGGCGAATACCATATTCGTGCACCGATTCGTCGGCATCGGCTACCGGGTCATGCACATGCACGTCCAGCCCATACGACTTCAGTTCAAACACCACGTCCGCCACCTTCGAATTGCGCAAGTCCGGGCAGTTTTCCTTGAAGGTCAAGCCCAGCACGTTCACTTTCGCGCCCTTGATATGGCAGCCCGCCGCAATCATCTGCTTGACGGTCTTCTCGGCCACGAACTTGGCCATGCCGTCATTGATGCGGCGCCCCGCCAGGATGACCTGCGGGTGGTAGCCGATCATGTCGGCCTTGTGGGTCAGGTAGTAGGGATCGACGCCGATGCAGTGGCCGCCAACCAGGCCGGGACGGAAAGGCAGGAAATTCCACTTGGTGCCTGCCGCCTGCAGTACTTCCAGCGTATCGATGCCAATCTTGTCGAAGATGATTGCCAGCTCATTCATCAGCGCGATATTCAGGTCGCGCTGGGTATTTTCGATCACCTTGGCGGCTTCTGCAACTTTCACGCTGGAAGCCCGGTATACCCCAGCAGTCACTATCGATTCATATAGTTTAGCAACCTCTTCAAGCGTTGCTGGATTATCTCCGGACACCACTTTCAAAATCGTGGTCAGGCGGTGCTGCTTGTCGCCGGGATTGATGCGCTCGGGGGAATAGCCGACGTTGAAGTCCTGCGGCCACTTCATGCCGGAATGCTTTTCCAGGACGGGGATGCAGACTTCTTCGGTGGCGCCCGGGTAGACCGTCGATTCGTACACGACGATGGCGCCCTTCTTCATGTACTTGCCGACCGTGGTCGAGGCGCCGACCAGGAGGCTGAAATCGGGCGAATGGGCATTGTCGACCGGGGTCGGCACGGCCACCACGATGTAATCGGCTTCGGCCAGGGCCGCCGGGTCGTAGGTCACGTGCAGCTGGGTGGCTTCGCGCAATTCCGCTTCCGACACTTCGCCGGTCGGATCGCAGAACTTGCGGTAATTCTCAATCTTGGACTGCGACAGGTCAAAACCGATAGTCTTGCGCTTCTTGCCAAACTCTACCGCGAGGGGCAGGCCAACATAGCCCAAACCTACAACTGCCACCACCTTGTTGTCATCCATGTCGATTCCCGTGAGTAATGCGAATTACTATTATGCTAACAATATATCCTAGAAGCCCAGCAACTACAATGTACAGTTCACAATTTCCGCTTCAATTATGCGAGAACATGCGCCACGCACTCTGGAGCGTGTAACAGTTCAGCTTGCTTTCCGTTGGCCAAATGCGACAAACATATATGGAATATTTGCCAATTAACTTGTCCATTTGATACGGCTTGTCAATTTTACACGGAAGCAGTAAAGCTGTCACAGCCTTTCGCTGCCCATGCACCATAAAGCAACGCGGCGGCCCGAAGCCGCCAGCATTGCACAAATGATAACCGATTATTACGACAGCGCGATGACCTTCGGCTTCGCCGCCGCACTGCGCGCCGCAATTTCCTTGAGCTTGAACACGGCAATTGCCTGCGCCACCCATTCAGCCTGGCGTGCCAGGCTGCTGGCAGCCGCCGCGGCTTGCTCGACCAGCGCGGCATTTTGCTGGGTAATGCCGTCGATATGCACTACCGCCTGGTTGACCTGGCCGATACCGCGGCTTTGTTCCTGGGTCGCGTGATGGATTTCATCCATGACCCGCGTGACGCGGCCGACCGATTCGATCACTTCGCTCATGGTGCTGCCGGCGTTACTGGTCAGCCGTGCGCCGGCGTCGACCTTGGCGATCGAGCTGTCGATCAGTTGCTTGACTTCCTTGGCGGCCGTGGCCGAACGCTGGGCCAGGCTGCGCACCTCGGTGGCCACCACGGCAAAGCCCTTGCCGTGTTCGCCGGCACGGGCCGCTTCCACGGCCGCGTTCAAGGCCAGGATATTGGTCTGGAACGCGATTCCGTCGATCATGCCGATGATGTCGAGGATCTTGCGCGACGACTGACTGATGTCGTCCATGGTCTGCACCACTTGCGACACGATGGAGCCGCCGGCCGCCGCCACGCTGGAGGCCTGGCCGGCCAGTTCGTTGGCACTGTGGACGCTGGCAGCACTCTGCTGCACGTTGCTGGTGAGCTGCTCCATGCTGGCGGCCGTCTGCTGCAGGCTCGATGCCTGCGACTCGGTGCGGCCCGACAGGTCGAGGTTACCGGTGGCAATTTCGCTGGTGGCGGTCTGGATCTCGTCGAAATTGCTGCGCACGTCGCCAATGATGCTGTGCAGGTTGATATTGGTCTGGCGCAGCGCCGCCAGCAACTGGCCCATTTCATTGTCGGCGCCGACCTCAATGACGCCGGTCAGGTCGCCGCCGGCCATCTTGCGGGCAAAGCCGGTTGCCAAGCGCAGCGGCTGCACGATGGCCCGGTGCAGCGAATACCAGAAGTACAGCGCCAGCAGCGTGCAGCCGGCGGTGGCCAGGGTCTGCCACCACGGTGCGCCTTGCGCGGCGCCGGCGGCGGCAAGCAGGGCCAGCACCGCGCTGAGCGCGCCCATGCCCAGCCCGATATGCCGCGCCAGCGACAGTTCGCGCAGCTGGCCGGCCCAGTTGCGCCAGCCGCTGCGGCGCAAGCGGCCGCGCTCGATGCGCAGGCCGCGCGGATTGCCTTCGCGGATTTCGCGGTACAGCTTGTCGGCCTGTGCCACCTGTTCGCGGCTCGGCTTGGTGCGCACCGACATATAGCCGACCGGACGCCCGGCCTCGATCACCGGCGTGACGTTGGCGTACACCCAGTAGAAATCGCCGTTCTTGCAGCGGTTCTTCACCATGCCGCTCCACGGCATGCCCGCCTTGATGGTGGTCCACAGGTCGCCAAATGCTTCGGGCGGCATGTCGGGGTGGCGCAGGATATTCTGCGGCGCGCCGATCAGCTCCTCTTCCGTGAAGCCGCTGACTTCGATGAAGTAGGGATTGGCATAGGTGATCTTGCCCTTCAGGTCCGTGGTCGAAACGATGGTCTTGCCTTCGTCCAGGATGAACTCCTGGTGGGTCACAGGGGTGTTGAGGCGCATGGCGCTGCTCCTTGTTCGGCGATAGTGGGGAAACCTGGGCACGAACCGGGAGTTGGGGTCCGCACGGCGCGGAGGGACGCAAGCGGGCGCCCCAAGCCATGTCATGCGTTCAAGTATAGAAAGTTGCTGCGCTGAGGAAACTCACGAAAAATTTCAATAGGAAAATTTTATGGGTTTCTGTTGCGAATCTGCAATTAGGCCGTGGAGCGGCGCCACAGCACGTCGCGCACCTCGGCCACCATATTGCGGTTCAGCAGCAGGCTGGCCACGCCATAGGCCAGCATGCCGCCCAGCACTTCCACCAGCAGGGCCAACGGGCGCGGCTGGCCGGCCAGCGGCGCGCGCAAC
>JBCNOX010000455.1:0-4722 GCA_039593645.1 Pseudoduganella sp. | reverse complement strand
GTTTAAGGCTTGTTTCCCCTAAAAAACCCACAAAAACACTTGCACAAGCTGCAAACCCCCGCCAATATTAGCCGTGCGATAGTATTGCGCAATTATCCATTTGTTTGTTAAGGAGGCTCGAATATGGCAACAGCCAAGAAAGCAGCACCAGCAGCAAAGAAAGCCGCCGCCAAGCCAGCAGCAAAAAAAGCTGCCCCGGCCAAGGCAGCAGCCAAGCCAGCAGCAAAGAAAGCAGCAGCACCAGCCGCACGTAAACCTAACGCAGCCTTCATGAAGGCGATGACACCATCGAGCGCACTGTCCGCCGTAGTCGGTTCCGCACCGCTGCCGCGTACCGAAGTGACCAAGAAAGTCTGGGACTACATCAAGAAACTGAACCTGCAGGACGCCGCAAACCGCCGCATGATCAATGCGGACGACAAGCTGAAAGCTGTCTTCGGCGGCAAAGCCCAGGTTTCCATGTTTGAAATGACCAAGCTGATTTCCGACCACCTGAAATAAGCTGCTTCCGGCTGTTGCAGCCATTCGAGGAGCCCCGACGCCACGCGCTCGGGGCTTTTATTTTTTATGCGCCCACGCCACCACACCGTCCTGACGATCGCCAGCCTGGCCGCCCTTGGCCCGCTGGCGTTTGACGCCTTGCTGCCGGCCATGCCGGCGCTCGGCAAGGAGTTCGGGCTCTCGCTGCCCGCCACCCAGTCCCTGTTTGCCTTGTATATGGCGGCCCTGGCATCGGCCCACCTGCTGTCGGCCTGGGCCGCCAACGCCTGCGGCAAGCGTACGGTCCTGCTTGCCGGCGCCGCGCTGCTCGCCGCCGGCAGCGCCGTGTGTGCGCTGGCCGGCACGCTGCGGGAACTGCAGGCCGGGCGCATCCTTCAGGGCCTGGGCGCGGGCGCGGCGGCGTCCATGCTGCCGCTGCTGATGCGGACTCATTCCAGCCGCAAGCTCCGCCTGCTGGCCGGCGGCGCGATCCCGGTCCTGGCACCGGCCATCGGAGCCGTATTCGTGCTGTGTGCGAGCTGGCGTTTCACTTCGTGGCTGGCGGTTGCGGCCAGCCTGTTGGTGTTCGTCCTGCTCGCAATTGCACCGGCAGCGCCGGGCAAGGCCGGCGAGAAGTTCCAATTCGGCGAGCTGACCGGAAACCTCACCTACTTGCGCTACACCGCCTGCCATGCCTTGTGCTTCGGCGCCATCATGGCCGGATTGACCGGCCTGCCGGTGATGCTGTCGCTGGACCTTGGCCTCGGCGCGGGTCATATCGCACTGTTCCAGTCTATTGGCGCTTCACTCATGCTGCTGCAGTCATTCAGCAAGCCGGACGCATCAACCAGGCAGCAGCTTACTGGCGGCATCGCCATCATGATCTTCTCCGCTGCTCTCGCCATCGCATGGCGCTTGCCCGACAACGAGGCCGATCCCTTTTACTACCTGCTGGTGTGCTGGGTGTTCCTGTATGCCGGCTTTTCCGCCTGCACACTGCCGCTGGCAGCGGGAGCCTTGAAGGCGGCAGGCCAGCAAGCCCGCGCCGGCCTGTCGCTGCTGCAGTTTGCCAGCCATGCGGTGGCCGCTGCGGCTATCCAGTTCACTGCAAAAGGGAATGTGGAAGACTCGGCAGTCATCACTTTTGGCAGTGCCGCCCTGATGGTGATTGCGGGCGGAGCATTGTTGCCCTTCTTCATCTGGCGCTCCGCCCATGCCAGGCATTAGTCAGCCACCATGCAAGCACTGCACCGTCTTGCCATCCCCCTCGCCAGCCTGACAGCTTTGGGCTTGCTGGCCTCGGACATGTACCTCCCTGCAATTCCGGTGATGGCAGCGGAACTGGGTGCGTCGATTCCCTCCGCGCAGGCAACCATGGCGCTGTTCATGGCAGCCCTGGCCCTGTCGCAGCTGGCCTGGGGCTGGGCGGCCGACCATTTCGGCGACCGCCGCACCATCATGGCCGGCACCGCCCTGCTTGGCGGCGGCAGCCTGGTGTGCGCGATGGCGCCGGGTATCGACTGGATGCTGGCAGGCCGGCTGCTGCAAGGACTGGGCGCAGGCGCCGCCACCGTGGCGGTGCCGGCGCTGATAAGGCGGCGCTTCAACGAAGCCGACGCCGTGAAGGCGCTGGCCATGGTGGCCATGGCGGAATCCACCATTCCGGCACTGGGGCCGGTGGCCGGGGCCGCGATCGTGCTGTACGCCGACTGGCGCAGCACGTTCTGGCTGATCGCCGCCATGTCGCTGCTGCTGCTGCCGCTGGTCGCTCGCATTGTCGGCCACGGACCGCCACCGGCAGCGCCAGCGCATCCCGCCACCACATCCGGCCAGCGCGGCTATGCACCGCTGCTGCGCAACCGCCTTTACCTGCGCTATGCCCTGAGCTATGCCGTCATGTTCGGCGCCCTGCTGATGTACGTTGCCAGCGCACCGGTTCTGGTGACGCATGCCCTCGGCCTCGGGATTGAAGCCTTCGCCATCCTGCAGATCTGCGGCGTGCTGGCCTTCATGGTCGGCGCCTCGGCCGCGGTAAGGATGGTGAAACGCCTGGGCCAGCAATGGCTGGTGCGCAGCGGGACACTGCTGCAATTCCTGGCCGGTGCCGGCTTGATGGGAATGGCCCTGGCGGGACTGACAGGCACGCGCGGCCTTGTGCTGCTGGCCATGCTGGCGGCGCTGTTTTGCGGAGGCCTTGGCCTGCGCGGTCCCGCCACCATGGGCGGCGCGCTGCATGCGGCCGGGGAAGATGCCGGCAAAGGCGCGGGACTATTGATGTTCCTGGCCTTCGCCTGCGTTGCAGGCGCCACGCAACTGGTGGCGCCTTTCCTGCATTACGGCTTGCTGCCGCTGGGCGCGTTGCTGTTCGCGATGGTCAGTGCCAGCGCGCTGCTGGTGCCCAGGTAGGCATTACTTCGCCTGCTTGCGGCGACGTGCACCGGCCAGCGCCAGCAGGCCCAGGCCAAACACGGCTGCCGATGCCGGCTCCGGTACGAACTGCGCGGTGCCGCCGGTGGCTTCTGCAATGTAGTCCAGGTAGCTATGCAGCACCATGCCGCCGAAGTAGGTGCCGAAGGTACCGTCTTTCAGGCCGGCCGCATTGCCGAAGGTGTTGGTCGCGATCAGCATCAGCTCGCCGTACATCTCAACGAACGAAGGGCCACCCGAGTCGCCGCCGCCGATGCCGGCTTCGCGGTCGTTCGGCAGTGCCGGCGAGCAGGCTACGCCCCATTCGCAGAAGGTGTCGTGGCCGTTGCCATCGAAGTCGGCGTACCAGATTTCATTGCGGCCGGTGCGGTTATGCTCGTCGTCGGCGGTGAACGCGTCGACATAGTTTTCGCCGCTGCGCTTGACACGGAAGGCCGGGCTGACAGTGTAGCCGTTGATGCCGTCGCCGGAAGTGCCGTAGCCGGCCATGATGATGCGGGTGCCAGCCAGCAGTTCCCTGGAGGCGATCTTGTAGATCTTGGCTTCTTTCGGAGCGTCCTGGCCCAGGGTCACCACGGCCACATCGTCATTGGTGCAGAAGCCGCTCACGCCTGTCGGGCAGTGACCGAAACCGGCGTAGTCGGCGTGCATCGACACCTGGGAAGCGGCGATCACGCTGCGGCCGGCGCCGGAAGTGGTCGCGTTGAAGACGGCCAGCACGTTATTGCCAGGCTTTTTCAGGTCGATCAGGGCGCCATTGCCGTTGGTGTCAACACAGTGACCGGCGGTTACCACCTGGCGCTTGCTGACCAGGGTGCCGGAGCAGATGTACTGCTGGCCGTCGTATTGGATGGCCAGGCTGACCACGCCGGAAAAGCGCGACGAAGCGACGTTCGGGTCAACGCGGGCGCCAGGCGAATCCGGTGCGGCGCCCGAGGTGATCATCGGCGTCATCGGGCCGGCAAAGCTGCCTGCCGGATTCGCCGATGCGGTGCCGACGGCGCCGATTGCCAGAACAATGCCCAACAACTTCTTGATTGCGGTATTACCCAAAATTACATTCTCCCTAGATGGTTATGTTTAACTACTACAACATTTCCAAGCAGGAATCATGCCAAAAAGAAAAGTTTCTTTTCTTTCAGTTACTTAGGCTTTTTAGCAATGTCCAGAATTGAACAAGTGTAAAAATTGTCGACAAATTAATACAATTCTGGACAATTCAAGAATTGAGCTTATTTGGCCAGCGTGATGCTTTTGATGAACTTGAAGCGCTCGTCGTCACCCGGCCCGGCGACCCGGCCGGCATTGCGCTCGGTCGCAATCGTGGCAGTCACCGCCTTGCCTTTCAGCTTGGGATTCAGCGTCATGTATTCGCCGCCGCTGGCC
This sequence comes from Pseudoduganella sp., assembly GCA_039593645.1. Taxonomy (GTDB): domain Bacteria; phylum Pseudomonadota; class Gammaproteobacteria; order Burkholderiales; family Burkholderiaceae_D; genus Rugamonas. Next base: position 429 of record JBCNOX010000455.1, on the reverse strand, counting down.
GCGACAAACCAATCGCCGCACTTGGTATTGCAATAGGCATTGATTTTCCTGCCCTGCTCGGACAGGATGGTCAGCGCCATATCGTCGCCGCCGCCACCGTCAACCAGCTTGCCCTTGACGAGTTCGCCAGGGGCAGCCACCGCGCTGCCAGCCAAGGCCAGGCTGGCCAGGATGAATCCGAACTTCTTCGAGCAGATCGTCATAGCTTCCATTTATTCCACGCAGCGAGCACCGCGTTCGGGTATTCCGGACGGCCACGGCTGCCGTTGTAGCGGCCGAGGGCAAGATAGAGGTTGCCCTGCTCCATATCGATGTACATGCGCAGGATCGAGCAGCCGTAGCGCAGGTTGGTCTGCATATTGAACAGCTTGGAGCGGTCGCGGTCGCCGATCACATTGGTCCAGAACGGCATCACCTGGCTATCGCCGC
>JBCNOX010000454.1:0-4722 GCA_039593645.1 Pseudoduganella sp. | reverse complement strand
GCTTCGTCGACGGCTGGATGGCCACCTATGGCGCCGGCGTGCAGCGCCGCCTGCGCGACGACAGCGAAGTGCAGACTGTCCTGAAATACGGCGTCGGCACCACCGAATACATGCGCAGCACCGGCGGCATGGCCCTGACCCTGGAATGCGGCCAGCACCTCGACCCGCACGCGCCGGACGTGGCCTACCGCGCCATCATGAACGTGCTGGCCCATTTCGGCCTGATCGACGCGCCAAAGCCGCAGCCGATCGCGCTGGAAGACATGGAATACCTGTCGATGGTCGAAGTGCACGACAAGCTCGATCCTGCTGATGCCTTCAGCCGCACCTGGTCCAGCTTCGACCGACTGTCGGTAGGCGACGAAATCGGCCGCCGTGCCGATGGCAGCCCTGTGCTGGCGCCGTTTGACGCCTATATGCTGTTCCCCGATGTAAACGCGAAGCCAAATGCCGAATGGTTCTACCTCGCCAAAGTGAGTGACTCTTTCGTCTGATAGCCGTTAGTTCTACAATCGTGGTAAGGGGCAAACAATATGAAAAGATTCCCGCTTACCGCGATTGGCGCTCTCGTGCTGGCCAGCCTGCCCATTGCGGCAGCCGCCACCGACCTCGTATTGCGCGTCACCGGCCAGGAAAGCCTGCCGCCCAAATGGATCCCGCAGGAAGGCGGCCCCTCGACTGGCGTCTGCCCCGACATCCTTGCCGCCATCTCCCGCATCGAACCGCGCCTCCGCTTCACCGGCCTGGACGACATCCGCTCCGTGCTGGTGATCGAGCAGAATCTCCGCCTCGGCACCGCCGATATTGCCTGCGCCCTGGTTTCAACGCCGTTGCGCCGTCACATCGCCATCGCCATTCCCCAGCCCTTGTATGTTTCGCGCCAGCGCCTGGCGGCGGCGGCCGATGACACGGCCGAAATCAACTCGCTGGACGACCTGTCGCGCCTCAAGCCGCTGGTCACGACTTCGCGCGGTGCGGCCTATATCGACCAGCTGCGCGAACGCGGCATCCCGGTGGACGACAGCACGGGCAGCAATGTGACCAACCTGAAGAAAGTAGTGGCCGGGCACGTGCGCTATTTCTACATGAACGAACTGACCCTGCACTGGCTGATCCGCCAGCTCAGCCTGCAGGACAGGGTCAAGCTGATGCCGGCCGTCCTGAAAGAAGACTCGATGTTCCTCTGGGTGAGTAAGAAGGCGCCGCCGCAGGCAGTGCCGCTGCTGGCCGCCGCCGTCAAGAAACTGAACGACAGCGGAGAGCTTGCGCGCATCTACGCGCGCTGGGCAGACCAGTCGGGCGCAGTTTCGCGCAGCGATTAGTGCGAGGACAGGATTTTCAGGCCGGCGATGCCGGCCACGATCATCGCAATGCATACCAGCCGCGCCACGCTGGCCGGCTCATTCAGCATCATGATGCCCCAGATGACGGTGCCCACGGTACCGATGCCGGTCCAGATCGCGTAGGCAGTCCCCAGCGGCAGTGAGCGCAGCGCCAGGCCAAGCAGGATCACGCTGCCGGCCATGGCAGCCAGTGTTACGGCGCTTGGCACCAGCCTGGTGAAACCTTCGGTGTATTTGAGTCCGACGGCCCAGACGACTTCCAGCAGGCCGGCGAGAAAAAGGACGATCCAATGCATGATGCTCTCCCAAGTCATGACGGGGTCGTCCCCGCCTGGCTCCCTGGTCTTGCGGCGAGGTCGTCCCCGCGGGAGAAGGCCGACAGTATATCATTGGGGGTCCAACTTTTCAGGGAGCCCCACAATGCTGCTGTTTGCGCAGATCGCCGTCGCCATCGTCCTGCTGATCCACGTCTATATCGTCCTGCTGGAAACCGTCTTCTTCGATACCCGCGGCCGCCGCGTGTTCGGGCTGTCGACGGAAAAGGCGGCCATCGTCAAGCCGGCCATGTCGAACCAGGGGTGCTATAACGGCTTCCTGGTAGCGGCACTGGCGGTTGGACTGCTGCATGGCGAACCGGCGGTGCGTGCCGCCTTCATCACTTATGGCCTGCTGTGCGTGGCTGTCGCAGGCATCTGGGGCGGCCTGACCGTCAGCAAGCGCATCATCTTCGTGCAGACCGTGCCGGCGGTGCTGGCACTGGTGCTTTACCGCTTGGCATAAAATCAAGTCTTGAATTCCATCGTTATGCTCCGATATACGCATCGGACTTTTCAGATATACTTATCGCGAAACACCGAAATATGACTGACTCTATTGACATTGATGCAATCCACAAGGCCCTGGCCAATCCGGTCCGGCGCCAGATCCTGTCCTGGCTGAAGGAGCCGGACGCGTGGTTCAGCGAGCAGATCGCTCCGCTGTCGCTGGGCGTCTGCGCGGGCATGATCGACAAGCAGACCGGCCTGTCGCAATCGACCGTTTCCGGCCACCTGGCCATCCTGCAGAAGGCGGGACTGGTAACAGTGCAGCGGGTCGGCCAGTGGAATTTCTTCAAGCGCAATGAGGAGGTCATCCTGCAATTTATTGAGCATGAGAGGAATACCTTATGAGCACCCTGTTCGACCCCATTACCGTCGGCGCGCTGACCCTGAAGAACCGCGTCGTCATGGCGCCCCTGACCCGCTCGCGCGCGACCGGCGGCAAGCGCGTGCCGAATGCCCTGATGGCCGAATACTATGCACAGCGCTCCAGCGCCGGCCTGATCATCAGCGAAGCGACCTCGGTCACCCCGCAAGGCGTGGGCTATGAAAATACCCCGGGCATCTGGTCCGATGAACAGGTTGAAGGCTGGAAGCTGGTAACCGAAGCGGTGCACGCCAAGGGAGGCAAGATCGTGCTGCAGTTGTGGCACGTGGGCCGTATTTCCGACCCTAGCCTGCTGGATGGCCAGGCTCCGGTAGCGCCAAGCGCGATCGCAGCCAAGGGCAATGTCAGCCTGCTGCGCCCTGCACGCCCATACTCGGTGCCGCGCGCACTGGATACCGAGGAAATTGCCGGCGTGGTCGAGGCTTACCGCAAGGGTGCCGAGAATGCGAAGAAAGCCGGCTTCGATGGCGTGGAGATCCACGGCGCCAACGGCTACCTGCTTGACCAGTTCCTGCAGGATTCGACCAACCAGCGTAACGACCAGTACGGCGGCAGCATCGAAAACCGCGCACGGCTGATGCTGGAAGTGACCGATGCCGTGATTGGCGTCTGGGGCGCGGACCGCGTCGGCATGCACCTGGCACCGCGCCGTGACGCACACGATATGGGCGATTCGACGCCGGCTGAAACCTTCGGCTACGTGGCGCGCGAGCTGGGCAAGCGTGGCATCGCGTTCATCGCAGCACGCGAGGCGGTCGGCGACGACTCGCTGGGGCCGCTGCTGAAGCGTGAGTTTGGCGGTGCTTATATCGCCAATGAGAAGTTTGATCTGGCGGGTGCGCAGGCTGCGCTGGCTGAAGGCCGTGCGGATGCGATTGCGTGGGGTAAGGATTTCATTGCGAATCCGGACCTGCCGCGCCGCCTGCAGACTGGTGCGGCGCTCAATGCGCAGCGGCCGGAGCTGTTCTATGCGCCGTCGGCTGAGGGATATACCGACTATCCTGCGCTGGCCTGAAAACCGGCAACCCGGTGTCTGACCCGCAGGGTCAGACACCGATACGCGGCTGTCGCAGGCTGGTGTCTGACCCTGCGGGTCAGACACCGGTTTACCGGTTTAGCGGTTCGCCGAATAGTTCACCGGGAAGAACTTGTACCCCTTCCCTTCACTCCGCAAATGCCCCACACCCGGGAACGGCAAATGCGCCGCTCCCATCCAGTACCCCTGCTTCGCCGCCTCGGCAAACGCTGCCTTGCGCTGCGCCAGTGCCGCCTTCGAATCGCTGTCGAACTGGATCGTCACACCCGGATCCGGGAACTGCACCGCCGCGTTGTGCATCAGGTCGCCGATCAGCACCAGCTTCTGCCCTTTGCTCTCCACCACATAAGTAGTGTGGCCCGGCGTATGCCCGTAGCTGGAAGTCGACCGCACACCCGGCACCAGCTCGGTATTGCCGTCAAACGGTTTCACTTTGCCCGCATAGCCGGACACCGCACTGATCGGCCCCTGGAAATTGCCCTTCGCCTCAGCGCTGGCCTTGTCCAGGTTCTCTTTGCTCAGGAAGAAATCCGCATCGCGTTTATCCATCCGCACCACGGCATTCGGGAATGCCGGCTTATCCTGTGCGCCCAGGCCGCCGACGTGGTCGCCGTGCAGGTGGGTGATGTAGATCTCGTCAACCTGCTCCGGCTGATAGCCGGCAGCTTTCAGGCTGGTCACGATATTGCCCAGGGTCGGGCCGAACAGGCCGCCGGCGCCGGTATCGATCAGCACCAGCTTCGAGCCGGTATTGACCAGGAAGGCGTTGACCGAAGTTTCAGTTGGCGTCTTCAGGAAGTTGTGTTCCAGCGCCTTGACAGTCTTCTCAGGCTTCTGGTGCAGCAGCTTGTCCATTGGCAGGTCAATCGTGCCGTCGTTCAGTACGGTCACTTCGAAGTCGCCGACATTCATGCGGTAGAAACCGGGGGCCTGGGTCTTCACCATCGGAGCCGCGGCGTGAGCGGCGCCGGCAATGGCGGCGATTGCAAACGGTACGGCGAGCTTTTTCAGGATCATTCGATCTCCCTCTTGTTAGTTGCCAAAACGCTAGATTAGCGTAAACAGCAACTACATGCTCGTCGGTACGCGCAGCATCACGGAGACATCCGGCGTATCGCGCGTCAGCCCTGCGCCCAC
>JBCNOX010000453.1:0-4736 GCA_039593645.1 Pseudoduganella sp. | reverse complement strand
CGTTACACACTGGCCAATCGTCTCGCGATGGGACCGATGACGCGCAGCCGCGCGCAATACGACGGCACGCCGGGCGAACTGGCGGCCGAATATTATGCGCAGCGCGCCGACATTGGCTTGATCGTGACCGAAGGCGTGCAGCCTTCGGCAGACGGCCAGGGTTACATGGCGACGCCAGGCATCCATACCGACGCCCACGTGACCGGGTGGAAGAAGGTGGCCGATGCCGTGCATGCCAAGGGCGGCCGGCTGTTCATGCAGTTGATGCATGCCGGCCGCATGTCCCATCCGGACAATACGCCGCATCACCGGCAGGGCGTTGCGCCTTCCGCCATTGCGCCGAACACGCCGATGTTCACCCCGGCCGGCATGCAGGACATCCCGGTGCCGCGCGCGCTGGCCGCCGCCGAAATCCGCCAGACCGTGAACGACTTCCGCATGGCTGCACGCCGCGCGATCGAGGCAGGCGCGGACGGCGTGGAGATTCACGGCGCCAACGCCTATCTGGTGCAGCAGTTCTTCGCGCCAAGCGCGAACACCCGCGACGATGAATACGGCGGCTCCCTCGCCAACCGCGCGCGCTTTGCGATTGAAGTGGCCAAAGCTATCGCCGGCGAGATTGGCGCGGACCGCACGGCCATCCGTCTGTCGCCCGGTATCACGCTGTGGGGCATCGACGAAGGCGAAGAAGGCCCCTCGCTTTACCGCTACCTGGTCGCTGAGCTGGACAAGCTTGGCCTGGCCTACCTGCACATCATGCACCAGGGCGATGAAGCGCTGCTGGCCGACATCCGCAAACTGTGGAAGGGAGCCCTGGTGCTGAACCGGCCTGGCCGCCCGCGCGAACAGATTGGCGCCGATGTCGCCTCGGGACTGGCCGATGTCGAAGCGTACGGCCAGATGGTACTGGCCAACCCGGACTTCGTGACCCGCCTCAAGACCAATGCCCCGATCAATCCTGCCGACCGGAATACCTTCTTTGGCGGCCATGCGGCGGGCTACACCGACTACCCAACCCTGGCTTGAGAATAGTGGAGATGCTCTACAAGATTAACTTTAAGTCATTGATCTTGATGGGATTGTGATTATTTTGCGGCTCCTGGAGAGATTTTAACTGGATTAATTCTCTCCAATTGTCACGGCAATCCATCATATTGAAGTAAAACCATCACCAAATAATAAATATATATAAGCAAAACATCTCGAAATTGTGGATACGCAGCTATACTCTCGGCTGCAAAAAATTCCCAAGAGAAATAGATGTTGTGCAAAAGAATAGGACTGGCCGCGCAGCTTGCGCTCGGCCTGGGCGCAGCTTTGCCTGCGTTTGCGCAGGTGGATCCTGCATTGGCGAACCAGGAACTGCAGCGCCAGGAACAGCGTGAGCGCGAACGTGCGCGCCAGGACGAAGCCAAGCCGGACGTGCGGCTGCAGCGTGAGGCCAAGTCCGCGCAGGCGATCTGGCCCGAGAACGAGTCTCCTTGCTTCCCGATTCGTCGCGTGTTCCTGGAGGGCGAACTGGCCGGCCAGTTCCAATGGGCGCTGAACGCCGCCGACGGTGCGCTGGGTCGCTGCCTTGGCAGTGCAGGCATCAATGTCCTGGTGGGCGAAGTCCAGAACGCGCTGGTGGCGCAAGGCTATGTCACCGCGCGTGTGCTGGCGGCCCCGCAGGACCTGCTGGGCGGAGAGCTGCACCTGAAACTCGTGCCAGGCCGCATTCGCGCACTGCGTTATCCGGAACAACAGCCGGCATTCGACAACGCGTTGCCGCTGCAAGCAGGCGAGCTGCTGAACCTGCGCGACATCGAGCAAGGGTTGGAGAACCTCAAGCGCGTCCCAGGCGCGCAAGCCGATTTCGAGATCGTGCCCGGCGAGCAGCCCGGAGAAAGCGACCTGCAAGTGAAATGGAAGGGCGGCCGTGCCTATCGCTTCAGCGCATCGGTGGACGACAGCGGCAGCCGTTCGACGGGCACCTACCAGGGAGGCCTTACGCTCTCGGTCGACAATCTGTTTGGCCTCCAGGACCTGTTCTACCTGACCCTCAACCGCAACGTGCCGGGCGACAGCCCTGAAGGCGAGTACGGCACCAGCGGCTATGCCCTGCATTACTCGGTGCCATTCGAATACTGGCTGTTCTCGCTGCAGCTGAACGATTACCGCTACCGCCAGACCGTTGCCGGCGCTTTCCACGACTACATCTACCGCGGCACCAGCAACACCGCGGAGTTGAAGGTCTCGCGCCTGGTCTACCGCGACGCGATGCGCAAGACCACGCTGTCGCTGCGCACCTACCAGCGCGGCAGCCGCAACTACATCGACGACATGGAAGTGGAAGTCCAGCGCCGCCGCATGGCCGGTTTCGTGGCCGGCATCGCGCACAAGGAGTTCATCGGCCCCGCCACCCTGGACAGCAACCTGACCTGGAAGCTGGGTACCCGCTCCTACGGCAGCCTGCCGGCGCAAGAGGAAGCCTTCGACGAAGGCACCGCCCGCCCGCGCATCTTCAATGCCGACGTCACGCTGAACTGGCCGTTGACCAAATCGCTGTCGTACCAGGCCGCCTGGCGCCGCCAGTGGAACCGCACCAAGCTGATTCCGCAGGACCGCTTCGCCATCGGCGGCCGTTACACCGTGCGTGGTTTCGACGGCGAAGCCAGCCTGTCGGCAGAGCGCGGCTGGCTGCTGCGCAATGACCTGAGCTGGGCCATCCCCGAAACCAGGCACCAGCTTTACTTCGCACTGGACCACGGTGCCGTCTCCGGCCCCTCCGCGCCGCTGCTGCGCGGTACCCACCTGACCGGCGCTGCCCTTGGCTGGCGCGGCCAGTTCGGCGGCCTGAGTGCCGACTTCTTCGCGGGAAAACCGGTGAGCAAGCCCGACGCCTTCCGCACCGCCAGCGTTGCCACTGGCTTCAACCTGAACTACGAATTCTGAGCATCATGAATAAACTTCGCTACCGTATCGTTTTCAATAAAGCACGTGGCATGCTGATGGCTGTGGGCGAGGACGCCCGCAGCTGTTCCAAGGGCGCCGGCCAGACCGGTGCGCTCGATAGTTCGACGCCGGCCGCGATGGGACATCCTGTGCTGCGCCGTCTGACCCTGCTGTTCGGAGCTGCCTTCGGCGGCTTCCTCTGGGCCAGCCATGTGCAGGCGCAGATCATCGCCGACCCGAAGGCGCCAAGCCAGAACCAGGCGATCGTGCTGAAGGCAGCCAATGGCGTGCCGCAGGTGAACGTACGCGAGCCAAGTGCCGCCGGCGTGTCGCGCAACGTCTATACGCAGTTCGACGTGGCCAAGGGCGGCGCGATCCTGAACAACTCGCGCGTCAACGTACAGACCGAGTTGGGCGGCTGGGTCGAGGCCAACCCATGGCTGAAAGCAGGCGCCGCGCGCGTGATCCTGAATGAGGTCAACTCGAATAACCCCAGCGCGCTGCGCGGCTATATCGAAGTGGCGGGCCAGAAGGCGGAAGTGGTGATCGCCAACCCGTCGGGCATTTCGGTGGACGGCGGCGGCTTTATCAACGTGAGCCGCGCGACGCTGACCACCGGTTCGCCGTTCATGACGGATGGCCGGCTGGCGGGCTATGACGTGCAGCGCGGCCAGATCGTGATCGACGGCGCCGGCCTGGATGCAAGCAAGACCGACTACACGGCTTTGATCAGCCGTTCGCTTGTGCTGAATGCCGCCGTGTGGGCGCAGCGCCTGAACGTGGTGACGGGCGTGAACAAGGTTGTGGAGGGTGAGTCGCCAACGGTGACCGAAGTTGGCCGGCCAACGGATGCAGCGCCGCAGTTCGCGATTGACGCTTCCCGCCTGGGCGGCATGTATGCCAACCAGATTTTCCTGGTTGGTACCGAGGCTGGCGTTGGCGTGCGCAATGCCGGCGAGATCGGGGCGGCGGCGGGTCAACTGGTCGTCACCTCCGATGGACGCCTCGAGAATACCGGTACGCTGGCAGCGTCGAAGGGCATGCAGCTTACGGTGCGCGACGCGGTCGAGAATCGCGGCAAGATGCAGGCAGGGGAGGACCTTGCGCTCAAGTCGGCTTCCGTAACCAATGGCGGCAGTATCAACGCTGGCGGACAATTGATCGCAGCGGTGACCGGCGATGTCGACAACCGTGGCGGCAGCATTGAGGCGCGCCGCGTTGAGATGAGCAGCACGAGCGGTGCTTTGCTGAATGCAGACGGCAAGATTGTGCAGGGCGGTTCGTCTGCGCTGAACGTGAATGTTGGCAGCGCAAAGAACTCGGATGGCGTGTTAGGGCAGGCAGCAGCCAGCGTTGCAGACGGTGGCGGCACCGGCACCGGCGGCAGCGCCGGCACCGGGTCGGGTGATGGCGCTTCCAGCGGCGGCGCCGACGCAGGCACGGGCGGCACGACCGGCTCCGGCAGCACTGGCGCTACCCCAATCCCGGAGCTGCCAGCCGGCGAACTCAAGTTCGCCACCATGGACAACCAGCACGGCCTGGTCACCGCCACCGGCGGCATCAATCTGGATACCACCGCACTGGCCAACCAGCGCGGGCAGGTCAACGTGCGCACGCTGAAAGTGAACGGCGGCGTCCTGGATAATAGCCAGGGCCAGATCGGCGTGCAACAGGGCGCAACCCTGCAGCTCTCGAACCTGAGCAACCAATCCGGTCGCCTGCTGGCCGGCGGCACTGTCAACGCCACGCTCGGCGAATTTGACAACAGCGCTGGCTTGCTGCAAGCGAACAAACTCTCCATC
>JBCNOX010000452.1:0-4743 GCA_039593645.1 Pseudoduganella sp. | reverse complement strand
GGCCACCGCGGCGCATCGCACTCAATTGCGTTTGCCCTTGCTTTAGGATTGCTGGCGGCACTTGCTGCGCCCTGGCTGCAGACGAAACGCTGGATGGCGATGGCATTTGTGTCGATTGCCTGCGTTACGCATACCTTGCTCGACATGCTGACGACCGGCGGCCTCGGCGCAGCGATCTGGTGGCCCTTCTCCGATCAGCGTCATTTCTTCCCGGTCCAGGTCATCCGCGTATCGCCATTGACCATGGAACGCTTCCTGGGACCGGCCGGCATAACGGTCATCAAGTCTGAGCTTCTATGGGTCTGGCTACCCTGCCTTTACTGTATGGTGGCCGCCTATTCCATGCGCAATAGTTCGTCAATCCAACGAAACGTCGGGAAAGTCGGCTGAGAGCGATACTCCTGGGCGTTGCGCCGCCAAGGGTGGCTTGATCCGGTTGCGCTGCGTGGCGCGCCTGCGCAGCGCGTGAGTCCATAATGCGGGCATCGCTGGACGCGCTGGCACTCATCGGAGAAACAACATGAGCACGGTAAGCGACTTCCTTCTCGAGCGTCTGGCCGAGTGGGGCGTGCGCCGCATTTACGGCTATCCCGGCGACGGCATCAACGGCATTATCGGCGCCTTCGGTCGCGGCAAGTCAGGCATCGAATTTTTCCAGGTACGGCACGAAGAGCTGTCTGCTTTCATGGCTTGCGCTCATGCCAAGTTCTGCGGCGAAGTCGGCGTTTGCCTGGCTACCTCGGGGCCGGGCGCCATCCATCTCCTCAACGGCCTTTACGACGCCAAGCTCGACCACCAGCCGGTGCTGGCAATTGTCGGGCAGCAGAACCGTATGGCACTGGGCGGCGATTACCAGCAGGAAGTCGACCTGCTTTCCCTGTTCAAGGACGTGGCAGCCGATTTCGTCCAGATGGCGACCCACCCGGCGCAGATGCGTCATCTAGTCGATCGCGCCATGCGTATTGCGCATGAGCGGCGCACCGTCACTTGCATCATCATACCCAACGACTTGCAGGAGGAGAAGGCGGTGGCAACACCGCCGCATGAACACGGCACCATTCACACCGGCATCGGTTATACCGGTCACGCCGTGGCGCCACCGGAAAGCGAGCTGCGGCGGGCCGCCGCTGTGCTCAACGCAGGCAGCAAGGTCGCCATCTTGGCGGGTGCCGGCGCCTTGCGGGCTACCGACGAGCTCCTGGCCGTGGCCGATCGCATGGGCGCCGGTATCGCCAAAGCCCTGTTGGGCAAGGCGTGCACGCCCGACAATCTGCCTTATGTAACGGGCAGCATCGGCCTGCTGGGAACCAAGCCGAGCTGGGACTTGATGATGGAATGCGATACCCTGCTGATGGTCGGCACCGCCTTCCCTTACTCCGAATTCCTGCCGCAGGAAGGCCAGGCGCGCGCGGTCCAGATCGACATCGACGGGCGCATGCTGAACCTGCGCTATCCCGTCGAAGTGGGGCTGGTCGGCGATAGCGCCGCCACGCTGCGGGCCCTGCTGCCGCTGCTGGAAGCGAAACCGGACGCCAGCTGGCGCCGCCACATCGAAGCGCAAGTGGCGCGCTGGTGGAGCGTACTGGAAGCCCGCGCCATGAATGACGCCAATCCCGTCAACCCGCAGCGTGTGTTCTGGGAACTTTCGCCGCGGCTGCCGGACAACTGCATCATTACCTGCGACTCGGGCACCAGCGCCGGCTGGTATGCGCGCGATCTGCAACTGCGGCGCGGCATGCAGGCATCGCTGTCGGGCGGGCTGGCCACCATGGGCTCGGCCGTGCCTTACGCCCTGGCGGCCAAGTATGCCTGCCCCGGCCGCCACGTGATCGCGCTTGCCGGCGATGGCGCCATGCAGATGAACGGGATCAACGCCCTGATCACCGTCGCCAAGGTGTGGCGCGAATGGGGCAATTCGGGCTTGACGGTGATGGTGCTCAACAACCATGACCTGAACATGGTCAGCTGGGAACAGCGCGCTACGGCAGGCGATCCGCGCTACGTGCCGTCGCAGGCCCTGCCCGACTTTCCCTTTGCGCGCTATGCCGAATTGCTGGGGCTGCGCGGCATCCGGGTCGACCATCCCGACGCCATCGGCGCCGCCTGGGACACCGCCCTGGCCTCCGACGTCCCGACGGTGTTGGAAATGGTGACCGATCCCAACGTCGCTCCCTTGCCGCCGCATGTGTCGGCCGAGCAGGCCCTGGCCTATGTCCGCGCGCTGTTGAAGGGCGATCCGGATGGCATGGGCATCGTCACCTCAACCATCAAGGAAACCTGGGACAGCCTGTTCCCGCCCTGAATCACTACAAAGTCAGCTTGGTCTCGAACTTCGAGCAGTTCATCGCGAACAGGCTCTTGACGTTGATGACGTTGTGGTGGGAGGTGAAAACACGGCGCGTGAAGGCGCTGTACTGTTCCATCGATTCCACCGTGACAATCAGGTGGAAGTCGAATTCGCCGGCCACCTCGTAGCACGACATCACCTCAGGCTCCGAACGCATGCGATGCTCGAATTGCTTGAGGATGTCGGTGTTCTGCTTTTCCAGTTCGACCGATACGAACACGGTCAGCGGCCGTCCGGCCAGCGCGCGGTCGACCAGTGCGACCGCTTTCACCAGCACGCCGTCGGCCCGCAGTTTTTCGATGCGGCGCTGGCAGGTGGCGACCGACGAATGCACGCGCTCCGCGATCTCGCGCAGAGGCGTGCTGGCATCTTCTTGCAGGATATTCAGGATGCCGCGGTCGATCCGGTCCAGCTCCCTCATGCGAGGTGGCGCAAAGGGTGCGCCCAGGCCGGCCAGCATGGCTCGAAGAAGTGCTCCACCATGGCGGGCGTGACTTCGGCCAGCGTGGCCGGATTCCACTTCGGCTGGTTGTCCTTGTCGATCACCAGCGCGCGTACGCCTTCGAAGATTTCGCCATGTTCGAAATTGCGGCGCACCAGGTTGCGTTCCATGCGCAGGCAATCCGATACGCCGAGCTTGGCGCCGCGCTTCAGCAACTCATGGGTCACGCTCATCATCAGCGGCGAGCGCAGCTCCATTGCCTTCAGCGACTTCTGAGCGAATGGCGTGCTGTCGCTGCGCAGCGATTCCATGATGGCCGGCACCGAGCCGGCAGCGAAATGCTTATCGATCAGAGCGCGCTGCGCTTCCAGTTCGCTGTCGCCGGCGAAGGCATTGTGCGGGCCGGCGAAAACGGCGATCGCATCGCGCAGCGATTTGCCGGGCGTCGATTCGAACAGCGCGGCCAGGCCGGCCAGTTCGGTCTCCGGCACGAAGTAATCGGCCAGGTCCAGGTAGAGCGCGTCGGCCGCGCCGACGGTCAGGCCGGTCAGGCCGAGCCACATGCCAAGCTGGCCCGGCGCATGCGACAGGAAGTGGCTGCCGCCCACGTCGGGGAACAGGCCGATGTTCACTTCCGGCATGGCCATCTTCGTTCGCCCGGTAACGATACGCACGCCGCAGTCAGGCCCGCCCTGTGCGATGCCCATGCCGCCGCCCATCACCACGCCATCCATCAGCGCCACATATGGCTTGGGGTAAAAATGAATCAAATGGTTCAGCGCATATTCTTCGGTGAAGAAGTCTTCCAGCAGCGCGCTGTCGCCTTGCGTATTGGCGCGGCCGACGTCGTAGAAGAAGCGGATATCGCCGCCTGCGCACAGGGCACGCTCGCTGGTGCTGCGCACCACGACTGCCGCCACGGACGCGTCGTCGCGCCATGCCAGCAGCGCTTGCGTCATCGCACGCACCATGTCGAGGGAAAGTGAATTAAGGGCTTTGGGGCGGTCCAGCGTGATGAAGCCGGTGCCATTGGAAATGTGGGTTTGGACGTATTCGCTCATGCAAACATTCTACCCGCAAAAAAGGGCGCCAATTGCGCCCTTTGGTGTGCTGCACGGCCAGTCCTTTACATGGCGGTGGGTGGTGCTTCGTACGTATCCGGGAGATGCTTGATGGCCGCATGATTGTGGTTCTGCACACGGTCTTTGTACTTCATAACCTGGCGATCCAGTTTATCAATCAGGGTGTCGATGGCGGCGTAGAGATCTTGCGACAGGCTTTCGACGTAAACAGTTTTGCCAGACATGCGCAGGTTGATTTCGGCTTTCTGGCGTTTCTCTTTCTCGGTGAGGTTATCTACAGTCAGGATGACAGCAATATCGATTACTTGATCGAAATGGCGCTTGACTCGTTCCAGCTTGTTCTGCACGTACTCGCGAATGGCTGGGGTCACTTCGACATGATGTCCACTGATGGTGAGATTCATACACACTCCTAAAGATGATGTCGCTCTCGAGTTCGTGCGCGCCGAAACGCACAGAGGAACCCATGCACTGCACTACAACGATTTGCGGAGGCTAACTGGAGGGATCTTCAACGCTTCTCGATATTTGGCAACAGTCCGTCGCGCAATTACCATGCCTTGTTCACCCAGCATGTCCGCAATCTTACTGTCGGATAAAGGATTTTTGGGGTCTTCTGCTCCTGTCAATTGCACGATCAGTGCCCGTATCGCAGTCGAGGAAGCCTCACCCCCAGCTTCGGTCGCGACGTGGCTACCAAAGAAATATTTCAACTCAAACATGCCATGTGGGGTGAGCATGTATTTTTGAGTTGTTACGCGAGAAATAGTGCTCTCGTGTAGTCCCAGTGTATCAGCAATTTCACGCAACACAAGGGGTCTCATGGCCACCGCGCCATGACTGAAAAAGTTCTTTTGTCTTTCTACTATCGC
>JBCNOX010000451.1:0-4743 GCA_039593645.1 Pseudoduganella sp. | reverse complement strand
GCGGCTTCGGTGATCGCGCCTTTGTGGTAGCCAACGTCAACCACGAAGATTGCGTCAGGAACACCGCCCATATCCTTGATACCGCCGATCGACTTCTGCAGCTTTTCCAGTTCGCGACGGAACAGCAGAGCGTCTTTCTTGGTCAGCTTTTCAACGGAACCGTCTTCGATCGAAGCTTCCATGTCTTTCAGGCGCTTGATCGAGGTCTTGATGGTCTTGAAGTTGGTCAGCATGCCGCCCAGCCAACGCTGGTCAACAAACGGAACACCGGCGCGCTGAGCTTCAGCAGCGATGATGTCGCGAGCCTGGCGCTTGGTGCCAACCATCAGGATGGTGCCACGGGAAGCGGAGATTTGACGGATGGTTTTCATCGCGTCCTGGTACATGGCCAGGGTCTTTTCCAGGTTGATGATGTGAATCTTGTTGCGGTGGCCGAAGATGAACGGAGCCATCTTTGGGTTCCAGAAACGGGTTTGGTGACCGAAGTGGACGCCGGCTTCCAGCATTTCACGCATCGTTACAGACATTATTTACTCCAGGGTTGGGTCTGGAATCCTCCCAGTCACCCTTGCGGGCACCCTTGTTGGGGGGATTCGGGTTTATAAAATAAGAAAATTTACTACTTTGCAAGACACTAGGTCAGGCAACCATAAATTTTAGCGTATTTGAGGGAGCTCACGCAAGCGTGTCAGGCCCTTCCGCAGAGTGCGCCGGGCGGAATTCTAGTGCAAACTTGACAATAAATACAAAGTTTTCCAAATATTTTGTATTTTTTGTCGATTCGGGGCGCGCTGGCCCGTCGTGCCTATACCAACCCAACCCCAACCTGGAGACCACTGAAATGACCACGAATACCATCAAGCTGCACCGTGTACTGCGCGCTTCCCCGGATCGCATTTACAAAGCCTGGACCACCGCTTCGGCCTTCAACAAATGGCTGCCGCCGAACGGCTACCTTGGCGAAGTCCACGAAATGGATGCCCGTGTGGGCGGCAAGTACCGCATGTCCTTCGTCGACCTGGGCACCGGCTTCACCCATTCCTTCGGCGGCGAGTACCTGGAGCTGCATCCGGGCGAGAAAATCCGCTACACCGCGGTGTTCGACGATCCCAACCTGCCAGGGCAGATGCAAACCACCATCAACCTGCGCGCCGTGTCCTGCGGCACTGAGGTCGACATCACGCAGGAAGGCGTGCCGGCCGTGATTCCTGCCGAGCAGTGCTACCTGGGCTGGCAGCAGTCCCTGGCCTTGCTGGCTTTGCTGGTTGAACAGTAAGGAGGCGGCCATGGGATCGCCCTCTTCCTACTTCCCTTCGATCGAAGCGAAATACGGCAAACCGGTCGAGCACTGGCTCAAGCTGCTCAAAGGCATGAAAGGACTGAAGCACATGGACATGGTGGCGGCGCTGAAGGCCGACCATGGCCTGGGCCACGGCCACGCCAACGCGCTCGTGGCTCATCACATGGCGGAGAGTAAGCAAGGCAAAGCTTGATCCCGATCTAATCGCGCGGTGGGGAGCGTCGCCACAATTGGGGGAACACCACGAGGTGACCTCATGAGCTTGGTTGACATCACTCCCCAACCCGACGAAGATGAAATCATGGATCCCGCCACCAAACACTATGTCGACTCCAGCGTAGCAGTCAGTGAAGCCCGTTCGGATTCGAAGCTCGCCGAATTTCGCGCCACTATTGAGGCATATACGGCTCGGGCAGAAGAGCGCGAGAAGTCGCGTCAAAGGGATTTTGAGCGGCTTGAGGCGGCTATCGGAAGCCTCAAGCGCACAGTCGTCACTACAGCGATTGCCGCAACCCTGAGCACCGTCTTCGGCGTCGCGGCCTTCAATGCCGCACTCATACAAAATGTTTTCGCTGCGCTGGAGCTAGGGCAAAAGGCATCTCCGGCGCAGCTCAAAATGCAGGTCGATATCGATGAAATAAAGAGGCAGCTCGCCGAGTCGCGAGCTGCCAGGGACCACTGAGCGGCTTACTTGGTGACGGTCAGCGTGTAGTTGCCTGAGCCGCTGTACGAGTACACGGTGATCCGGTAGTACGCCAGCGCGGCGCTGTAGCTGATCGCCTCGGTCGACGTCGGGCTGGTCGACGAAGCCACCTGCACCCACGCGCTGCCATTCCACTTCTCCAGCTTCAGTTCAAAGTCGGCATTCGATGGGCCGGTCAGGTTGGCCTTGATCGTACCGCCGTTATAGTAGAAGTATGGCGACGGGTGGATCGCGGAAGCATTGGTGCCGGACAGGTAGCCGGTGTAAGTCTCGCCAGCGGCCGTGCCGTCACCCTTCACGACATCGAAGGAAATCGTCTTCGCGGCCGCACTGATGTTGGCGAGGCCAAAGTTCGAACCGGCGCCGCTCCACCAGCGCGAGTTGGTGCCGCGGCTGGCGTAATTGTTCGGTACCGTATCGTAGAAAGCCTTGTAGATGGCGCCGTCATACAGATCGGTGCCGTCGCCACGATTGACGTTGTACTCCGGGTCGCGGCGGCCGTCGGCGTGCTCCAACTGCACATACGGGTGCCACTCATCCGAGTTGTTGCCGGCGGGGTCGATGTGCCAGACGGCCAGGCCGGAACCGGGCTGGTACAGGTTCTGTTCGGCTTTATAGATCGCTTCCACGTAGAAGGCCTCGTCCGTCTTGGCCGGGTTGGTCCAACGGTACAGGGCATGCGAACCGGAAGTGTGGCTCAGGCGCCCTTTCGGAGCGTTGGCATTCAGCGCCGGATTCAGCTCGGTGACCGTATCCCAACCAACCTGGTAACGGAAGAAGCCATTCGGTGGTACCGGGCGATACTGGCTTTGCGCGCCGATGCTGCCAAAGCCCATGATGCAATAGCTGGCTGCCGACCCTTCGGAGCTGCCGTCATAGTCGTACAGGTCTGGCCAGCCCATCACCAGGTGGCCCGTCTCATGCGAGAAGGTACCGATACTCAGGCTGCTGCCCATATTGGTGATCTGGTAATAGCCGGTGCAGACGCCGTCCGCACAGAACTGCTTGCCCAGCCAGCCCATATGCGGCCACAGGCCCTTCGACCAGGCGCTGTCTGCGCCGCCCGCATAGAAGAAGTTCAGGCCGCGGATGCGCTTGTTGGCATCGACGCTGAGCGAAGCGAAGTTGAAGCCTTGGGTGTACTCCAGCCAGTTCAGCGCCTCGGTGATCAGCTCTTGCGAACGGACGCCGGAATCGAGCGAGCTGTCTGCATAGTAGGCTTTATTGCGCTTGGCGCGGTAATAGAGCGTGGTGGTATTGGTGTAATCAAGCTTGCCACCCGAGACGGATTGCCAATAGCCGCGCACCGATTGCGCATTGCCAAAGCCGGTGTAAGGCATGTCGTTCAGGAAGGAATTGACCTGGGACTGAGTGATCGTGCCCGGCACGTCCGGGAAGTCGATGATCACGGTCAGGCCCTTCACCTGCCCTGTCACGGCCGCTGCGGCCAGGGATTGCGGCGAGCTGGCCGCAACAGTTGCCGACTTGCGTGCGCTGTCCAGCGAACGGTTGTTCACCCTCTCGAACTTTTCCTTGGCCTTGCGGGCACGGGCCTCCTGGCTCAGGCCTTCCTGCTTTTTAGGCACGCCGCCGCCGAGGCTGCGCACTTTGGCGTTGGTCGCCAGCACGCCGGTCGACACCAGCTCATCGCCGGCGGCGTTCACCGTGGCGTAGCAGAAGCCTTTTTTGGCGGCGTCATAGACCACCAGCGAGCCATCGTCGGTGCGCTGTTCGGCGTAGTAATCGTTACCGTCCAGGTGCACGCGCAGCTTCTCGCCGCCCGGCTGCTTGAACTCGTAGACGCTGTCCTTGTAGGGAATACCAGCCTGCGCGAACAGGCTGGTCAACAACATTGCTGCTGCAGTTGCTACTTTCAATCGCATTTGGTTCTCTCCGTTTCTTGTTGTAAAGAAAGGAAAGTAAATCACGCACGATTGTGCAAGTCTTGATGAATTTATAAGTGCGAAGTGCAGAAATCGGCACAATCGTACAAAACCATCAGGTCACCGAGAACGCCACGGGCCTGGTCAGCGAGCTGTAGCCGTCGTTGTAAAGCAGCCAGGCAGCATAGCTGCCGGCGGCCAGGCCGGAGGTGGCAAACGTCGCGGTGCCACCGCCAGTCGTAACGTACTGCCAGGACAGCGCCGCGGTGGAACCGGGAGTCACACCACTGCGGTAAATCCCGATCCAGTTCTTGCTGTTCACCTGCGCGGCCGGCACCGAATAGGTGAAGCTGATCGGGGTACCGCGGGCCACGGAACCCGCGCTGGCAGACAAGGTGGCTTGCGGGCCGGCTGCAGTGCGTCCCAGCACCGGGTCCGTACGGCTCGCCTGGCCATTCTCGACGCGACCAGCCATGCGGCGCAGATATTGAGCGTCGAAGTCGCAGGTCACCGTCAGGTCGTACCAGCCGTAGCTGGCGCCGACCGGCACGCTCACGGTCGCCTGCTGGCCGGCGGCCACGGTGTGGGTGGTCGCGGCACGGCCATAGGCGTTGTCGGCAACGCGGAAGGTGGCGGCACGGCCCCCGTCCACGTTCGACAGCACGATATCGACCGACATCACCGTCGGATTCGCGTTCAGCCATGCCTCAGGACGGGCGCCACCGGTCGCCGTGGCCAATGCCAGCACGCCGCCGAACTCGCGCTGGAAGCCATTCGGGCCGACCACGCTCAGGTGATAATTCGCCGTAGTCCAGTTCCAGACTTCGCGCTCGATCTTCTTGCCCGCTTCCACCGTG
>JBCNOX010000450.1:0-4757 GCA_039593645.1 Pseudoduganella sp. | reverse complement strand
TATGGCTTGGGTAATGCTGACAAAGGCGCTATTTTATAGTGAAGAGCGCTTCATCCGAAGCGCGCGCCATAAAACCTTGAACCAGTCGCGCTTTTCGAGCTTGGGACGACGCACGAAAACGTCATAATCGACCTCTTCGATCGCCTCCAGAATACGCAGGCCGCCCTGGACCACCATGCGTAGTTCCAGGCCAATACGGCCCTTCAGGCGGCAGGCCAGCGGCGCGCCGGAAAGCATCAGGGCGCGGGCGCGATCCACCTGGAATTTCATCATGGCGCGCCATTTGGCCCTGTTATCGGGGCGCGCCAGGTGGGCCGGCGACAGCGCATAGCGCGCCAGGTCTTCCATCGGCAGGTAGATGCGTTCTTTATGCTCGTCGATCGCCACATCTTGCAGGAAGTTGATGATCTGGAGCGCCGAGCAGATGGCGTCCGACTGGCGGATATTCTCTTCATCGGCGGCGCCGTACAGGTGCAACATCAGCAGCCCGACCGGGTTGGCGGAGCGGGCGCAGTAATCGAGCAGTGACGCGTAGTCCTGGTATCGGTGCACCACAATGTCTTGCTTGAAGGCGGACAACAGGTCGTAGAAAGGGCGCAGCGGCAGTTTGTGCTGCGCGATGACGGCGGCCAGCCGTTCGAACATCGGTTCATGGCCTCCCTCGGCGCGTTCGATGCGGCCCAGGGCTTCTTCATAGGCGGCCAGGCCCGCCAGCCGCTGTTCCGGCGTGGCGTCGCCTTCGTCGGCGATATCGTCGGCACTGCGGGCAAAGGCGTAAATCGCCTCTACCGCCGGGCGCAAGCGGCGCGGCATGAGGATGGAGGCGACAGGGAAATTCTCGTAGTGGTCAACGGACATAGAGGTGCTGTTCTAAATTAATGACGCGAAAGTCATTTGCAAGTACGGTTGACCCGGCTATAATTTTTTCTTACTAAACGGAAAGTCATTTAGTTCCAAACGGGAAATAATAATGGCAAACATGTACACCCGGCAATTGCCAGAGACACTAAAAAGGAATTCCATCGTGTTCGTAGCAAAAAAACTACCCCTGGTTGCGGCCTGCGCCTTGCTGCTCGCAGCCTGCTCGAAAGAAGCCCCCAAGACCGAAGATATCCGGCCGGTACGCGCCATGGTGCTGCAAAGCTCGGACATCGATGTAAATGCTGAATTCTCTGGCGAAGTTCGCTCGCGCGTCGAATCGCGCCTCGGTTTCCGCGTCGGCGGCAAGATTATCTCCCGTAAGGTGGATGTGGGCAGCGTGGTTAAACGCGGCCAGGTGCTGATGGATCTCGATCCGCAAGACCTGAAGCTGTCGCAGGCGCAGTCGATGGCAGCTCTGCGCGCCGCTGAAACCACGCGCGACCTGGCCAGCGCCGAATTGAAGCGCTACCAGGAACTGCGTGAAAAGAACTTCGTGAGCCAGGCGGTGCTGGACGCCAAGCTGTCCGCGTACAAGTCGTCGCAGGCGCAGGTCGATTCGGCGCAGGCGGCTTATCGCGGCATGTCCAACCAGGCCGGCTACGCCAGCCTCGAGTCGGACATCGACGGCGTCGTCACCGCAGTCGATGCGGAAGTAGGTCAGGTGGTGGCGCCCGGCACGCCGGTAGTGCGCGTCGCCAAGACCGATGAAAAGGAAATCGTGTTCGGCGTGCCGGAAGATAAAGTCGACACCCTGCGCGCCATCACTGACGTACACGTGCGCCTGTGGGCCAATCCGGATAAAGCCGTGCCGGGCAAAATCCGCGAGATCTCGCCGGTGGCTGACCCGTTTACCCGTACGTACGCCTTCCGCGTTTCCATTCCAGCCAGCCTGTCCGAGGCGAAGCTGGGCATGACTGCGCTGGTAGCCTTTGCTTCGCGCACGCCGCAACCGCAGATCAAGGTGCCGCTGACGGCGCTGTTCCACGAGAAATCCGCGACCTCCGTCTGGGTGGTTGAAAATGGCGTGGTGCGCCTGGTGCCGGTCACCGTGAATGGCGTATCGGGCAATGACCTGGTGCTGGGCAGCGGCGTGAAACCTGGCCAGACGGTGGTCACCGCCGGCGTCAACCTGCTGAAGCCTGGCCAGAAAGTCACCATCCTTGGAGCCGCTAAATGAAGGGCTTCAACCTCTCACGCTGGGCGCTGGAGCACATCCCGCTCACGCGCTACCTGATTGCGGTGCTGCTGTTGGGCGGCATGCTGGCGTACAAGAACCTGGGGCAGGACGAAGACCCGCCGTTTACCTTCCGCTCGATGGTGGTGCAGGCCTTCTGGCCCGGCGCAACGTCGCTGCAAATGGCGGAACAGGTCACCGACAAGCTGGAAAAGAAACTGCAGGAAACGCCATTTATCAATGAAATCACCAGCTATTCGAAGCCGGGCCAGACGCTGATCATCCTCAGCCTGCGCGAATCGACGCCGCCAAAGGAAGTGTCGCAGGCCTGGTACCAGGTGCGCAAGAAAATCGGCGACATCCGTTCGACGCTGCCTGCCGGCGTGCAGGGGCCGGTGTTCAACGACGAATTCGGCGATACCTACGGCTCGATATTTGCGCTGTCCGGCGACGGTTTTACCTACGCCGAGTTGAAAGACTATGCGGACCTGGTGCGCCAGGAATTGCTTGGCGTGAAGAAAGTCTCCAAGGTGGAGCTCTTCGGCGTGCAGGACGAGAAGATCAATATCGAGTTCTCGCACAAGAAGTTTGCCCAACTGGGCCTGACCATCGAACAGATCGCCAACCAGATCGCCACCCAGAACGTGGTTGAGGCGACTGGCGTGGTGGTGACGCCGACCGATAACCTGCAAGTGCGCGTCTCGGGCGCGCTGCGCACGGTCAAGGACCTGGAAGAACTGGAACTGCGTGCCAATAGCACCACGTTCCGCCTGGGCGACTTCGCAACCATCAAGCGTGAATACCTGGATCCGCCGCGCGACAAGATGCGCTTTAACGGCAAGGAAGTGATCGGCCTGGGCGTATCGATGGAGAAGGGCGGCAACATCATCCTGATGGGCAAGGAGCTGGAAAAGACGGTCAATGCCATGAAGACCAAGCTGCCGGTGGGCATTGAGCTGGAGCGCGTATCCGACCAGCCGGCTGCGGTCACGGCATCCGTGGGCGAGTTCCTGCACACGCTGATTGAAGCGGTGCTGATCGTATTGGCGGTGAGTTTTGTTTCGCTCGGCCTGCACACCAAGCCCAAGCTGCGCCTGGATGCGCGCCCAGGCCTGGTGGTGGCGCTGACCATCCCGCTGGTGCTGGCCGTGACCTTCCTGTTCATGCGCATCCTGGACATCGACCTGCACAAGATCTCGCTCGGCGCGCTGATCATCGCGCTCGGCCTGCTGGTCGACGATGCCATCATTGCCGTTGAAATGATGGTGCGGAAGATGGAGGAGGGCCATTCGAGGCTGGAAGCCGCGACCTTCGCCTATACCTCCACGGCCATGCCAATGTTGACCGGCACGCTGATCACCGTCGCAGGCTTCCTGCCGATCGGGCTGGCGGCATCGGCAGCGGGCGAATACACCTTCTCGCTGTTCTCGGTGAACGCGATTGCGCTGGTGACTTCGTGGATCGTGGCGGTGGTGTTCACGCCTTATATCGGCTACATCCTGTTGAAGGTGAAGCCGCATTCGGATGGAGGCGGCCATCACGAGCTGTTCGATACGCCGGGTTACCGCAAATTCCGCGCCGTGGTGAACTGGTGTGTGGAATATCGCAAGACCACGATTGTGGCGACGCTGGTGGTGTTCTTCCTCGGTGTGTACGGCTTCAAGTTTATCGAGAAGCAGTTCTTCCCCGATTCCAGCCGCCTGGAGCTGATGGTGGAAATGTGGTCGCCGGAAGGCACGGCCTTCGCGCAGACCGAGCGCCAGGCGAAGAAATTCGAGGAGTTCATCCGCAAGGAGTCAGGCGTGGCCAGCGTGACGACCTATGTCGGCACCGGCAGCCCGCGCTTCTACCTGCCGCTGAACCAGATCTTCCCGCAGACGAACGTGTCGCAGACCGTGGTGCTGGCGAAGGACCTTAAATCCCGTGAAGAACTGCGCAAGAAGATCAGCAATGTCTTCAAGACCGATTTCCCGGAAGTGCGCGGCCGCGTGCAGCTGCTGCCGAATGGTCCGCCGGTGCCGTATCCGGTGCAATTCCGCGTGACCGGCACGGAAGTCGACAAGGTGCGAGCCATTGCCGACCAGGTGAAGGACATCATGCGCGCCAACCCGAATGCGGTGGGCGTGAACGACAACTGGAACGAATCGATCAAGGTGCTGCGCCTCGACCTGGACCAGGACAAGATGCGCGCGCTGGGCGTGACTTCGCAAACCGTGATGCGCGCCGCGAACACGATCCTGTCCGGCACGCCGATCGGCCAGTTCCGCGAAGGCATCCGCCTGATCGACATCCAGGTGCGCCAGCCGTTGGACGAGCGCAGCACCATCGCTGTGCTGAACGACACCTACATTCCGACCAATAGCGGGCGTTCGGTGCCGATCTCGCAACTGGCGCGCGTGCATTTCGTGTGGGAGCCTGGTGTCGTATGGCGCGAGGGCCGCGAATGGGCGATCACCGTGCAGTCGGACGTGGTGGAGGGCGTGCAGGGGCCGACCGTGTCGGGCCAGATCAATCCGAAACTGGATGAACTGCGCGCCAAGCTGCCGCCGGGCTATGAGATCAAGGTGAAGGGCGCCGCTTCCGACAGCAGCGCGGCGGAGGAGTCGATTGCCGCCAACCTGCCGCTGGCCGTGTTCATCATCTTCACCTTGCTGATGCTGCA
>JBCNOX010000045.1:0-16913 GCA_039593645.1 Pseudoduganella sp. | reverse complement strand
TGGCGCACGCGATTTCGCACTGGTCGGACTTCCGCAACGGCAGTGAACAGCAGCAGGCAACCGATGTCGATGGCAATGGCCTGAGCGCCGGCCTGGCGCTGGACCACAACTGCAGCCAGTGCGCGGCTTTTGCTTCGCTGGCGACGGCGATCCATACGCCGAGCTTCACTTTCCCGTCTGTCGACTACAGCGCGCCGCAAGCAGGCGTCGCCTTGCCGCAGCTCGACAGCGCGCGCACCGCACGCGCTTACGATTCGCGCGCACCACCCCTGGCCTGACACAAACAACGTCGTGATCTGCTGCCGCCGTGGCATCTGCCGCGCGCTGGCTATTGTTTGTCGTATCCAGAGGTTAAATATGAATTTCAAGTACTCCCTGCTGGCGGGCGCTGTCCTGTCGGCCGTATCCGCCATTGCCTGTGCCGATGACGGCGAAGTGACCAAGGTCATTGTGACCGCCAACCCTTTCCATAAAGGCGAAACCGAGCAAATCCTGCTGCCGGCCAAGGTGCTGTCCGGCGATGAATTGCGCGACAAGATGGCCAATTCGCTCGGCGAGACACTGTCGTCCGAGCTGGGTGTGTCGTCGTCGGCGTTTGGCGCCGGGGCTTCGCGCCCGATCATCCGCGGCCTGGAAGGGGCCCGCGTGAAGATGCTGGAAAACGGCATGGCAGTGTCCGATGTGTCGGGCCTGTCCAACGACCACGCCGTGTCGGCCGAAGGCGCCGTGGCGCACCAGATCGAAATCCTGCGCGGTCCGGCCTCGCTGATGTACGGTTCGGGCGCCATTGGCGGCCTGGTGAACGTGGTGAATGAACGCATTCCGCCGGCGCTGGAGCAGAAGCTGACCGGCCAGGCCGAAGCGCGCTACAGCACCGTCGACGACGGCAAGGCGACTTCCGGCACCATCGACGGCGCCATCGGCAAAGTAGCGCTGCACCTGGATGCCAACACCCGCCAGACCGGCGACTACAAGATCCCTGGCAACCGTATCGAAGGCGATCCCGACTCGGCTTCCGGCCGGCTGCCGCATTCCGGCACCAAGGAAAAGGGCGCCGGTTTTGGCGGTTCCTACATCGATAGCTGGGGCTACGTCGGTGCATCCGTATCGGGCCTGGACAACAAGTACGGCATTCCAAGCGAGGAAGGCTCGACGATCGACCAGCACCAGACCCGTTACGACATCGACAGCCTGTTCAAGAACCCGCTGCCAGGCATCGAGTCGGCCAAGTTCAAGGCTGGCTACACCGATTACCGCCACGCCGAACTGGGCGACGACGGCCAGCCGGAAGTGCTGTTCAAGAATCGCGCGATCGAAACCCGCGCCGAAGCAGTGCACAAGGGTATCGGCGGCTGGCACGGCACCTTCGGCATGCAGACCGAATTGACGCACTTCTCGGCCCTGAGCGCGGAAGGCGGGCCTGACACTGTTCCGGTCACCCGCTCGAATTCGACCGCCGGTTTCCTGGTGGAGGAAAAGGAATGGGGCCCGGTACGCGTCAACGCCGGCCTGCGCATGGAACGCGTGAAACGCGAGCCGGTGAGTGGCCTGGACCGCTCGTTCTCGCTGCAAAGCGGCGCCCTGGGCGCGCTATGGTCGTTCATGCCTGGTTATGCGACGGGCCTGACGCTGTCGCGCGCCCAGCGCGCTCCATCGACCGAGGAACTGTATTCCGGCGGCCCGCACGATGCCACCATCACTTTTGACCAGGGCGACCCCAACCTGCGCAAGGAGACCTCGCGCAACATCGAATTCTCGCTGCAAAAGACTGCAGGCCTGATTCGCTGGAAAGCCAACCTGTTCCACAACAGTATTTCGGACTTCATCTACGGCCACATCACCGGCCGCACGCTCGATGAAGAAGGTAACGAAGGCGGCGAATTCCGTGAACGCCTGTTCAGCCAGGGCGATGCTACCGTGCGCGGCGCCGAAGCGGAAATCGAATACAACCCGCTGGCCCTTGGCCTGAACGGCCGCCTGTTCGCGGATACATCGCATGGCGACCTGAAAAACTCCGGCAGCTTGCCGCTGCAGCCGGCGTCGCGCGTAGGCGCCACCATCGGCTACCGCAGCGCCAACTGGCGCGCCGGCGCGACCTGGATCCACGCCCAGGCGCAAGATCGCCTGGCGACGTTCGAATCCACGCCAACCGGTTCCTACAACCAGTTGAACGCCAACCTGTCGTACACGCAGAAGCTGAAGGACATGGACCTGACCTGGTTCGTGCTGGCGAAGAACCTGCTGAATGACGAAATCCGCGTATCGACCTCGCTGTTGAAGGATGTCTCCCCCTTGCCGGGCCGCAGCCTGGTCTTCGGGGTACGCGCCAAGTTCTGAGTTTGCGCAAAATCAAACGTAGCACGGAGTCGCTTCTTATACTTTAGATAACAGTCGAGGGGATGGGAGGCGGCGATGGGCAAACGTCTGGCGGACCGGGAGCGCGTCTTCCGGTGGTTTCTTGGCCCCGCCCAGCGGGGCAATCCCTACGCCCAGTTCAACCTGGCGCTTCTTTACAAAAACGGCCACGGCGTCGAAGCCGACGCGCGCCAGGCATTCAGCTGGATGCGCATGTCGGCCCTGCAAGGCCTGGCCTTCGCCCAGAACCAGCTGGGCGCCATGTACTACAAGGGAATCGGCACCGGCAGCAGCGATGCGGAAGCGCTGTACTGGTTCCGGCGCGCTGCGCGCCAGGGCGATCCCGCTGCACAGCAAAACCTGGGACAGATGTACCGCCGTGGCCGCGGTGTGCCGGTCAACGAAGAAATGGCGGTACGCTGGTTCAGCCGCGCCGCCGAACAGGGAGTCTCCAGCGCGCAGGCGCTGCTCGGTGAGGCCTACCTGAATGGGCGCGGCGTGGCACCTGACTGCAGGCTGGCGCAAGCCTGGTTGCGCAAGGCCGCAGTGCGTGGCGAAGTGCATGCCCAGTGCCTGCTCGGCAGCATGTTCGCGCACGGGACCGGCGTCGAACGCGACACGGTGCAAGCGCTGATGTGGTACAGCCTTGCCGCAAAGGGCGGCTCAGCCCAGGCCCAGTTCAGCGTGGCCGTGCTGTATGCCAGCGGCCAGGGCGTGCCGCGCGATCTGGTGCAGGCTGTGCACTGGTATCGCAGCGCCGCTGAAAAAGGCGACGCTGCGGCCCAGAACAACCTCGGCGTGCTCTATGCAACGGGACAGGGCGTAACGCAGGATGAAGCCGAAGCGCTGCGCTGGTACCGGCGCGCGGCGGCACAAGGCCATGCGCTGGCGCAGCACAACCTGGCTGGCTTGCGTGGCGGCACGGCGCACGCTGCGCTGCCCGACGAGCAGGTGCACGGCAATATTGATTTTGATGAAACCTTGCGGCCACGCCTGCACATGCCGGAGGCGCGCAACAGCCCGCGCTGATGCGGTCAGCGCTGTGCGGTCAAGGGGCGCTCGATACTGGGCGCCAGCACCACCATGGTGTGCAGGCGTTCCAGGCCGGCCTGGGCGTCGATGTTCTCAACGCGCACGCTGTAGGCGCCCCGCACCAGAGGAATATTGCCAAGGCTGCGCGAGCGCTGGTTGGCCCATTTGCCGGCTACGCACAGGGTATTCACGGTGCGCGCATGAATCAGCGCATTGTCCGGCTTGCGCCGTACTTCGACCTTGAACGCCATCGGGCGGCCAAAGCTGGCACGCGCCTGTTTCGGAACTTTGGCCAGGTCGACGCTCTCGTCGCATTCCTCCAGGCGGCGGTCGCCGATGATTGCCACTTCCTGCTTGCTCAGGGAGTCGCCCGACGGGTTGCGCATTTCAAGCAGAAGGGCGTAGCTGAGGTCGACAGGCACTTCGATGTCGGCAGTGGCGATGGTGCCTGCTTCGTCCAGCTTTACCTGGACGTCCTTCATGAGCGGGGGGAATTCACACAATGCGACGCTTGCCATCGCCAAGCCGACAATGGGTTTCTGGCACAAGCTGTAGATGAATGGGCTCATGAATTCAATATAGACTACGCCCCCTGCATTTGCATCCTGCGGTCGAGGAAAAGGCTGTTGCCATGTATCTTTTTGGCCTGTTTCTTCGCATCGGCAGCACTGGCCGCGATCTGATGGTGCGAGTAGTACTGGTGCGGTTCGACGCGGATCACGCCGACGGACAGGCTCATGAGCGAATAGAACACTTTCTTGCCCTGCCGGTCTTCGCTGATGTAGCCGCCGCGCTCGCGGTCTTCGTTGCTGTAGAAATCCGCGATGGCGATGGCGAAATCTTCCAGCACGGCGTGGCAGCGCTGCTCCCAATCTTCGCTCTGGAACAGGATCACGAAGTCGTCGCCGCCGATATGGCCGACGAAATCGCGATTGCGGTCGCCGTGCTTGGCCAGGATGTGGCCTGTCAGCTGGATAACGTCGTCGCCGCGGCGATAGCCGTAGACGTCGTTGAAGGGCTTGAAATGATCGAGGTCCACGTAGCAGACCCAGAACCGCGTGCCGCTCTCGAGCAGGCGGTCAATGTGTTCGTTGATCGGCACATTGCCCGGCAGTTGCGTCAGTGGGTTGGCGTAGCGCGCCGCGTTGATCTGCATTTGCGTGATCTCGCGCATCAGGTCATGTCCGGTGCCCATGCCGATATAGCCGCCGCCCTCGGTGATGATGAAGCCATTGAACAGGTGGTGCGCATCCGATTCGGCCATGCGGCAGGACAGGTCCTGCAGGCTGGTGTCGACGTCGGCAATGATTGGTTTGGCATCCATGAAAAGAGTGCATGGTTTCTTGCCATATAACTCGCGCTGGTAGGGGCGCGCGAAGTGGTCGATCATTTCGAAGCGCGACACCAGGCCAAGCGGGCGGCCGGCGTCGACCACCGGAATGATCATCAGCTTGGGATCGGCCATGAAGATTTCGTAGACGTCGTTGTTGTTCATGGACGGCGGCACAGCGGCCACGTCGTGCAACAGCTTGCGGATAGACACGGTATTTCTCTCGGCAGCGCGTTGCGGATAGACCGCCACGCCATTGCGGCCCAGTACCTTGACCACTTCCGCCGGCAGGGCCCGTGCCGGCTGGATGTGTGGGCGCCCCAGATGGTAGCCCTGGCCGTATGCGATACCCAGGTCGCGCAGCACCAGCAGCTCCGCTGCCTTCTCGATGCCTTCCGCGATCACGAGGGTATTCGACTTGTCGGCGATTTCCTGGATCGAGCGAACGAACTGCAGCTTGACCGGATCGTGGTCGATGCCCTGGATGAAGTGCATGTCGATCTTGACGAACTCCGGGCGCAGCTCGGACCACAGGCGCAGGCTGGAAAAGCCCTCGCCAAGGTCGTCGATCGCGATCTGGAAGCCCATGTTGCGGTAATACAGGACCGCTTCGCGCATCCGTTCGTAATCGTAGGTCGGCTGGTTTTCGGTCAGCTCGATAATCACGTTGGCGGGATTGAGGCCGAATTCGTGGATGTAGCCGAGGGTCTCGCCATGGCTGGCATCGTGCTGGCGCACCAGTGATTCCGGGCTGACGTTGAGGAATAGCTTTCCCGGCAACTGCAATTCCGCGAAGCGCTCCAGCACGATGCGCCGGCACAGGTATTCCACTTCCCGCGACAGGTTGTTGGCGCGCGCCACCCGCAACAGGTTGAGCGGCGAGTGCAGCGGGCTGTCCGAAGGGCCGCGGATCAGGCCTTCGTAAGCAATGATCTCACCGCTTTGCATGTGGACGATGGGCTGGAGCAGCGCGTGCAATTGGCGGCGCTGGATGATGTCCAGCAGGTGCTGGCCCAGCATGTCATCCGGCGGCGGGCGCAGGTAGGTCACGTTGTTCGGGAGGGCGGCGGTTGAAGTGCTCACGATGGCGGTCGCAAAAATGGCAACATCGTGATTCTGTGTTGCAATTGTGACCGCATGATGAACGTTGGAAACACTTTTTGGCGTTACAATAAGCTTCCGACGTCCCTGACCGAGAACGATGCCGAGCCTGTCCTTGATCCGTTCCGCTGCAGTCCACTGACACCATGCGATTTCGCAGCCTCGAAAGCCGTATCGTCACGCTGTTCCTTGTGCTGCTGATCGTGGTGCAGCTGGTAGGGCTGATTGTGATCCAGCGCGGCATTGACAGCAACGCGCGGGCCGCGATCGCCTCCGAACTGGTGAACGGCAGCAAGGTGTTTGCGCGACTGATGGAGCAGGATGCCCAAAACCTGCTTAACGGCGCGCGCCTGCTGTCGCGCGATGCAGCGTTCCTGTCGGCGATCGGCAGTATGCGCGACGGCTACCGCGCCACCATCGAATCGGCCCTGGCCAACCATGGCCGCCGCATCAAGGCTTCAATGACAATGCTGGTCAACCCCGAGCGCAAGGTTGTCGCTTCGACCAGCGATGCGCAGGCGGCGGGGCTGGAGCATATGGTCATGGCCATGCTCGACAAGGCCGAACAGGGCGACGGCGCCAATGGCATCGCCATCGTCGAACGTCTGCCGTACCAGGTAGTGGTGGTGCCGGTCAAGGCGCCCGCAACCCTCGGCTTTGTGGTGATGACTTTCCCGCTCGATGAACGGCTGGCGCGGGACATGCAGGAAACTACAGCACTGCAAACCTTGCTCTTGACGCGCGACGTGAATGGACGCTGGTTGCCCGTCGCGTCCAGCCTTGCACCGCCGGTGGTGGAGCGCATCATGCAGCAACTGCAGGGCATGGGCAGGATGCCCGCCGAGGCGTTCGACGTCGATATCGTCGGCGACAAGCTCAGTGTTCATATGACGAAGATCGGCGAGGACGATGGCAATATCGCGGTGGCGATGCTGGGCCGCTCGATCGACGAAGCCACGGCCGAATACGCGCGACTGGAACGCTGGCTGCTTGGTCTGACGCTGGTCGGCATGGTGGTGTGCGTGGTGGCCAGCGTGCTGACGGCCAAGCGCATCGCACAGCCGCTGCGCCAGCTGGCCGATACCGCGAAGAAGCTCGAGCAGGGCAATTACAAGGTCGATATCGGTTCCTCCCGCGCCGACGAGATCGGCGAACTGGCGCACGCTTTCGGCAGCATGCGCGACGGCATCGCCAAACGCGAACAGGAAATCCGGCGCCTGGCATACTGGGATCCGCTGACGAACCTGCCGAATCGCGCACAGTTCCTGCTGCTGTTGAATGATGCGATCGGCGCGGCGCGCAAGCGCGGTGGTTCGGTCCATGTGCTGATGATGGACCTGGACCGCTTCAAGCATGTGAACGACGTGATGGGACACAGCTTCGGTGACGCCTTGCTGAAACAGGTGGCCGGCCGGCTGCTGCAGAAACTGGCCGGCCGGCGCCATCCTTCCCAGGTGGCACGCCTCGGAGGCGACGAATTCGCCGTGCTCCTGCCCGGTTCGGACCTGGACCACGCGGTGGTGGTCGCAGCCGAAATCCTGCAGGCGCTGGAATCGCCACTGTCGCTGGACGAGCAGATGGTCGACATCGGCGCCGGCATCGGCATCGCCGGCTTTCCTGAAAACGGTGTGGATGGCGAGGAATTGCTGGGCAAGTCGGAAATTGCCATGTACACCGCAAAGCAGCGCAACGAAGGTGCAGTGGTATATGAGGACGCGATCGATAAAGGCGGCCAGCAAAGCCTGTCCCTGTTGACGGAATTGCGCCAGGCCGTGGAAAACAGCGAGCTGCGACTGTTCGTGCAGCCGAAGGTGACGCTGGCCACCGGCCAAGTGGTGGGCATGGAAGCGCTGGTGCGCTGGCAGCATCCCGTTCGCGGCAACGTATTCCCGGACCAGTTCATCCCGTTTGCCGAGCAGACTGGCTTTATCCGCGTGATTACGCATTGGGTGCTGGAGCGCTCGGCGGAGTTGTGCCACGAACTGGCACAGCGCGGAACCCACCTGAAGGTGTCGGTCAATCTGTCGACGCGAGATTTGCTCGACCAGGAACTGCCGTTCAAGTTCGGCGAAATCTTCATGCGCCACCATGTGTCGCCGGGCGCCTTCTGCCTGGAAATTACGGAAAGCGCGATTATGGAAGACCCGGTGCGTGCCCAGCAGACGCTGGAACGCCTGCATGCCATGGGCTGCGATCTTTCGATTGACGATTTCGGCACAGGGTACTCCTCCCTGGCCTACCTGAAACGCTTGCCTGTCGACGAACTGAAAATCGACAAATCGTTTGTATTGAATATGGCGAACGATGAAGGCGACGCCAAGATCGTGCGTTCCACCATTGATCTGGGCCACAACATGGGCCTGCGCGTAGTGGCCGAGGGGATCGAGAGCGAAGCAGCCTGGGACATCCTGGCGGAGATGGGTTGCGACCAGGGCCAGGGCTACTATATGAGCCGCCCGATCCCGGCCGGCGAACTGGCAAGCTGGGTCGAGAACTGGAAAGCCTCCGCATTGGCCGAATAATCACCGGCGCCAAAGGCTTCGGAGAGTTACTTATTTGTTAAAGTTCAAGTTATGATCGCTGCCGCATCATAACTACTCTATGGAAGACAAATGCCATTCAAGCGCGCCACCCTCGCACTGTCCCTGATCGCAGCATTCTCCGCACCAGCCTTTGCCCAGACCTGCCCGGCAGGAGCTTCGGCCGTGACTTACCCCGCTTCGAAGAAGGTGGACCAGCAGGACAACTACCACGGCACCATGGTTGCCGACCCATACCGCTGGCTCGAAGATGCCAACATCGACGAGACCAAAGCCTGGGTGGTGGAGCAGAACAAGGTAACGCAAAGCTGGCTGGCCCAGATCCCGGAGCGTGAAGCGATCAAGGCGCGCTTGACCAAGCTGTGGAACTACGAGCGCTATGGCGTGCCATCGAAAAAAGGCGGCCGCTATTTCTACAGCCGCAACGACGGCCTGCAAAACCAATCGGTGCTTTACACTGCGAAGACCTTGTCCGAGACCCCGCGCGTTCTGCTGGACCCGAACACCCTGGCAGCCGATGGAACGGTGGCGCTGGCCGGCACCGCCGTCAGCCCGAACGGCAAGTTCCTGGCGTACAGCACCGCCGCTTCCGGCTCGGACTGGAACGAGATCAAGGTGCGTGATATCGCCACCGGCAAAGACCTGGCCGACCATATCAAGTGGGTGAAGTTCTCCAACACTGCATGGGCCGCGGATGGTTCCGGTTTCTACTACAGCCGCTACGATGAACCGACCGAAGAGAGCAAGCTGGCTGGCGTGAACTACTTCCAGAAGGTCTACTTCCACAAGCTGGGCACCGAACAAAGCGCCGATGCGCTGGTCTATCACCGTCCGGACCAGAAGGAGTGGGGCTTTGGCGCTGAAGTGACCGACGACGGCCGCTATCTGGTGATCAACGGTTCGCACGGCACCGAGGCGAAAAACCGCGTCTTCATCAAGGACCTGAAAGCAAAGGACGCGCAGGTCGTCGGCCTGCTGGAAGCTTTCGATGCGTCGTACAACTTCATCGATAACGAAGGTCCGGTGTTCTACTTCCTGACCGATAAGAACGCCCCCCGTTCGCGCATTATCGCCATCGATATCCGCAAGCCTGGTATCGAGAACTGGAAAGAAATCGTTCCTGAAACGCAGCAAACCCTGGCAGGCGCCAGCATCGTCAACAAACAACTGGTGCTGAATTACCTGAGTGACGCACACAGCGCAGTCAAGGTGTTCGACCTGAAAGGAAAGCTTGTGCGCGACATCGCGCTGCCAGGCCTGGGCACCGCGTCCGGTTTCGGCGGCAAGGCAACCGATACCGAGACGTTCTACTCGTACACCAGCTTCACCACGCCAACCACCATCTATCGACTGGACCTGAAGAGCGGCAAATCGAGTATCTACCGCCAACCTAAAGTGGATTTCGACCCGAGCGCATTCGATACGCGGCAGGAATTCTTCACCAGCAAAGACGGCACCAAGGTACCGATGTTCATCGTGTCGAAGAAGGGCATGAAGCTGGACGGCAGCAACCCGACTTACCTGTACGGCTACGGCGGCTTCAACATCTCGCTGACTCCGAGCTTCTCGGTGGCCAACCTGGCTTGGGTCGAGATGGGCGGCGTGTACGTAGTGGCGAACCTGCGTGGCGGCGGCGAGTATGGCGAGGCCTGGCACAAGGCGGGCACCAAACTGCAGAAGCAGAACGTGTTCGACGACTTCATCGGTGCGGCGGAATGGCTGGTGGCGAACAAAGTGACTTCGCCGGCCAAGCTGTCGATCGGCGGCGGCTCGAACGGCGGCCTGCTGGTCGGCGCAGCGATGACGCAGCGTCCGGACCTGTTTGGCGCCGCAGTGCCGGCGGTAGGCGTGATGGACATGCTGCGCTTCCAGAAGTTCACCATCGGCTGGGCATGGGCTTCGGACTATGGCTCGTCGGACAACGCGGAAGAGTTCAAGGCCCTGGTCAAGTACTCTCCGCTGCATAACCTGAAGCAGGGCGGCTGCTACCCTGCGACCATGGTGATGACCGCCGACCACGACGACCGCGTCGTGCCGGCGCACAGCTTCAAGTTCGCCGCCGCCGCGCAGGCCGCTCAAGCGGGCGCCGCGCCGATCCTGATCCGCATCGACTCCAAAGCGGGCCATGGCGCCGGCAAGCCGACCACCAAGCAGATCGAGGAAGTGGCGGACCGCTGGGGCTTCCTGACCCGCGCACTGGACATGCATCCAGCCGCATCGGCAACCACCACCGGCGGCCAGTAAGCCATGCGCGCGCTTTTGCTGCTGTGGACTGCCCTGCTTGCGCCGGCCACGGCGGCGGAAGCGCCTCGAACCTTCGCTGAGCAAACCCGCTCGCTCGCTGCGCAACCAGGCTTCAGCGAAGTCTGGCGCGACGCGGCGAAGGGCAGGGTGCTGCTCTCCGTGCGCGAACTCGACCAGCCCTTCCTGCTGGTTTCTTCTCTGCCTTATGCACTGGGATCCAACGACGTGGGACTCGATCGCGCCCAGCCGGGCACTCCGAAGCTGGTGCGGTTCCAGAAATTCGGCGAGCGCCTGTTCCTGGTGCAGGAGAACACCCGCTTTGTTGCCCGCTCGGCCGACGCCGACGAGCGCAACGCGGTGGCCGCATCCTTCGCCGGTGCCGTGTTGTGGTCGGGTGAAATCCTGGCCAGCGACGGGCCGCGCCACCTGGTCGATTTCTCCAGTTTCCTGCTGGCCGACCAGCATGGCGTCGTGCAGCGGCTGGACGAAACGAAGCAGGGTGCGTATCGCGTGGACGAGAAGCGCAGCGCCGTGCTTGCATCGGAAGCCAAGGCCTTTCCCGATAACGTCGAACTTGAGTCTTTGCTGACATTCGCCGGGCCTGGCAGCGGCGAGTTCGTGAAACAGGTCGCAGCCGATCCGGCCAGCCTCTCGATGCGACAGCACATTTCGATGGTGCGCCTGCCCGACAATGGGTACAAACCGCGCCGCTACCACCCATTCTCGGGAGGTTTCGACACCGGCTACTACGATTTCTCGACGCCACTTGCCAGCAGCCTTGACGTGCGCTGGCAGGTGCGCCACCGCCTTGAAAAGGGCGGCAAGCCAATTGTCTACTATCTTGACCGTGGCGCCCCGGAGCCGGTGCGCTCGGCATTGCTGGACGGTGCACGTTGGTGGACGAGCGCTTTCGAAAAGGCCGGTTTCAAGGATGGCTTCCGCGTCGAACTGATGCCTGAAGGAGCCGATCCCGCCGACGTACGCTACAACGTGATCACCTGGGTGCATCGCGCAACGCGCGGCTGGTCCTACGGCAATGCGATTACCGATCCACGTACGGGGCAGATCGTTCGCGGCGCCGTGACGCTCGGCTCGCAGCGCGTGCGGCAAGACATCCTGATTGCCGAAGCCTTGCTGGCGCCTTATGGCAAGTCCGCCCCGGCAGAGCGCCGCAAGCTTGCCGAGCAAATGGCTCTAGCCCGCCTGCGCCAGCTCGCGGCCCATGAGGTTGGCCATACCCTGGGCTTCGCCCACAACTTCGCAGCCAGCCGCCAAGGCAATGGCTCGGTAATGGACTACCCGCATCCAGTGCTGAAGCTCGGCGCCGACGGCGCGATCGAGCTGCAGGATGCCTATGGCGTCGGTGTCGGGGCGTGGGACGACTACGTCGTGAAGCATATCTACGGTGATTTCGGCAGCGGCGAGGCAGAGACCGCCGCATTGGCCAAGCTGCGCAGCGAGGCTCGCGCGGCCGGCCTGCAATACGTGTCCGACGAGGATGCCCGCGCACCTGGGGCATCGCATCCGAACGGCCTGCTGTGGGACTTCGGCCCGGACACCTTGAAAACCTGGGACCAGCTTGGCGCCATTCGCCGCCGGGCACTGGACACATTCTCACTTGACGTTTTGCCCGACGAGCGCCAGGCCGGCGAACTGGAAGCGCGCCTGGTGCCGGTGTACCTGCTGCAGCGCTACCAGGGAGAAGCCGTAGCGCGCTTGCTGGCAGGCGGCGAATACGAGTCGGCCACCAGCGCTGACATCCGCGCCGGACGTGCCGCTGCCGGCATCAAGCTGACGCCCGCGTCGACCCAGCGCGCAGCCTTGGCACGACTGGCAGATACGCTGCGGGCCGAATACCTTGCCTTGCCCGCGGGAGTGCTCGACCAGCTATCGCCGCCATCGGCAGGATTCGAGCGTAACAAGGAATACTTCGGCACCCGCATGACAGCGGTGTTCGACGCGCTGTCGGCCGCCGAAGCGGGCGCCGCGCAGACTGCCACTTTCCTGTTCGATCCCGGCCGCCTGAATCGCCTGTACTGGCAGCACGCCCGCGACGCCACCATGCCCGGCGCCGACGAGGTGGTCGACGCGGCCCTATCGCGCGGCTGGAAGCGTGGTTCGGTTCCGTCCAATGTGGCGGGTGGCGAAGCAGTACAACTGGCTGCGAATTGGGTGGTGCTTGACGCACTGCTGCAGGCACTGGATGGCGGGAAGCTTCACGCCAACGTTGACGCGGACCTGCGCCAGCAACTGCGCACGTTCGCAGATTGGTTGAAGGCGAACCCCGGCAAAGGCACTACCGCCTCCAGCCGCGCCCAGGCAGCCGATCATGTATTGCGGTACCTGGCCGACCCGTGCAGCGTCAAACTGCGCACGTTGCCAGCGATTCCGCCCGGTGCACCGATTTGAGCAATATGGCTGGACGTCAGGAAAGGTCGCCAATGTCAATTAATACCGTGTTGGGGAAGGCACTGGACCGGCTGTTCCTTGAAGTCCCGGAAGCCTCCCCATTCGCAAAGCAGAAGGGAAGCGGGGATCAACTGCGAAGATACTTCCACGCGACTGCAAATGCTGAACGCGAGATTCTTTTTTACCGTGATAAATGGTGGACTGCAGACGGCGGAACCTTGTACGCGGAGCTAAACTGTCTGGTTCCTGAAGTCCAGCAAGCTTCCCATGGCGTGGCGCAATCGCTGCGAAATCCGGACTACTCCATCCCGTTCAGCCATTTCCAGTTCGCTTTGTCGGAGCAGAATCCAAAGCGGAGCTGGGAGCTGTATTCACCCGAAGACGTAGCCGCGTTCGAGCAGGATATAAGGGTGTGGCTGCCGTCGATTGCACTGCCTTGGCTGGACCAGTTTGAGTCGCGCGATGGCGTTTTGCATTTCCTTCGAACGCGGCGTCAGTTTGTCACGCTCGCGGAGTATCTTGCGTCGCTGGGCGATTCCCTCGGCGCAGCGGCGGCCATCTCGGCATGGATTGAAGGCCTGCCGCGGCGGATCGAGAATAGTCTGAGCCGCTTGGCCAGCAAAAGGGTGATCTCGGCGGCAGACGAAAAGTTTCTAAGCAAGGCTTCCATTCAAAGCGAAGACGATTATCGACAGCAGGTGCAGGAATGGCTGGCGCACCGCTCAGTAAGCGAGAGCTGATGCGGACGGCTGCTTCTGGTTTTCGAGAAGGACAGACTCTTTAGTCATGCTAAGATTTGCTTGAATGCCAATTGAATGTGTGACGTGTATGGATGGAATTCGGATCACTATAGAAGTAAGCGAGCTCGATATAGGGCTCATTCATCGTTTCCTGACGGAGCAAAGTACTTGGGCGAGAGGCATTTCGCGCGAGCTGGTGGAGCGCTCGATTGCCAACTCGCTTTGCTTTGGGGGATTCCTGGGCAAGGACCAAATCGCTTTTGCGCGTGTGATCTCCGATTACGCAACATTTGCGAACCTGGTGGACGTTTTCGTCTTGCCCGAATACCGTGGCAAGGGTTATAGCAAGGCGTTGATGGCCGCAGTCTTCGCTCATCCTGATCTCCAGGGACTGCGTCGGTTCACCCTGGCCACCGGCGATGCACATGGACTGTATGAGCAGTTCGGATTTACCCGTCCTCTGAATCCGAACTCACTCATGGAGCGCTACTCTCCTGGAATGTATGAGGCTCGGGCCGATGTTTGATCACGTCAATTTTGGTCTGCCACGAGCCTGAGAAAGATGTGCGAGTTCGAGATCCGCTACACGACTGCCACCAACTGATCTAATGAATCAGCCGACAAGTCCATTGAATTTGACTATCCCCTTCCGCCGGGCTGCTTGATATATATGACGAAAGAAGTGCAGGACCATTGGCTTCATGCGATTCCCAAAATGGAAGGGGCAGGCCCGCGCATCAGCATGACCTTCAGGTCAATCGTCAAACAGGAGAAATGAGATGACTAAACGACTCGCATCCTGCAGTTGCGGCCAACTGACCGCAGAAGTCAGCGGAGACCCCGTTCGCATCTCCATTTGCCATTGCCTTGCCTGCCAGCGAAGAACCGGCAGTGTGTTTGGGGAGCAGGCCAGGTTCCCGCGCGAGAACGTGAAAGTGTCAGGCGTTTCAACCGAATACGAACGGACTGGCGACGAAGGCGGAAAGGTCAAGTTTCATTTTTGCCCAACGTGTGGCTCGACGGTCTATTATGGACTCGAGAGCGTCGACGGTTTCGTGGGCATCCCTGTCGGGGCCTTTGCCGACCCAAGCTTCCCTGCGCCCCGCGTCTCGGTCTACGAAGAACGGATGCACAGCTGGGTCGTGCCGCCGGCAGACGCCGAGCACATTCCGTAATCGCGCCGGCCAAGACTAACGGTGAATCACCACCAGCAAGGCCTTCGCTTCGGCTTTGCCCGGATTGCGGATGGCGTGGTGCACGTCGGCAGCATAGCGTGCAGTGCCGCCTAGCTTGATCTTCTTCTTATTGGAGCTCACTTCCAGCTCCATCGAGCCGTGCAGGATGGTGAGGTGCTCGGTGGTGCCCGGGTCGTGCGGTTGGGACACCAGTTCGCCGCCCGGCGACAAAGTCAGCTCATACCATTCATACTTCCCCGCCAATTCCATCGGCCCGAGAATGCGCAGCACGTAGCCGGCGTGGGCTCCGGGCAGAGTAGGGGTTTCGTGCGCATCGATCAACTTTATCGCTTCGACATCCTTCTCGACGTCGGACAGCAATTCCCCAATCTGCACCCCCAGCGCGTTGGCCAGCCGCCAGGTGATGGCGATGGTCGGATTCGCCTTCTCGCGCTCGATCTGGGACAGCATGGACTTGGAAACCCCGGCAATACGGGACAAGTCTTCCAGGGTGAGTCCGCGCGCCAGGCGCAGTCGTTGCAGGGCGGCGCCGACTTCCGGCGGGGCATTGGTTGAAATGTTCGGCTTCACGCTTGCAGAGTTCAATATAGTAAAGTAGGATTCCGTATATCGAATTTACGTTCAATATAGTGAATTCCGGCCTTATTAGTGAAATAAGAGTAAACTTTACATCAGAGGACGACCATGAGCCAAGCGACGAATGCGTTTTACACCGGCCTGCAACAAAACCTGGAAAAGCTGCGTAACGATGGCCTGTACAAACCTGAGCGTGTGATTGCTTCCCGCCAGGGCAGCGAAGTGCAGTCGGAAGACGGTCGTACCCTGATCAATATGTGCGCCAACAATTACTTGGGCCTGTCGGGCCAGGAGTGGGTGGCGCAGGCCTCCATCGAAGCGACTGAAAAGTACGGCTACGGCCTGTCCTCGGTGCGCTTCATCTGCGGCACTCAGACAGTGCACAAGGAACTGGAGAAGGCCATCTCCGAATTCCTCGGCACCGAAGACACGATCCTGTACGCGGCGGCATTTGACGCAAACGGCGGCGTATTCGAGCCTTTGTTCGACGAAAACGACGCCATCATCTCCGATGCCCTGAACCACGCTTCGATTATCGACGGCATCCGCCTGTGCAAGGCTGCGCGCTTCCGCTACGCCCACAACGACATGGCCGACCTGGAAAAGCAGCTGCAGGCAGCCGCCGACAAACGCCATAAAGTCATCGTGACCGACGGCGTGTTCTCCATGGACGGCACCATCGCCCAGCTGGACAAGATCGTCGAGCTGGCTGAAAAATACGGCGCGCTGGTCATGATCGACGAATGCCACGCTTCCGGCTTCATGGGCAAGACCGGCCGCGGTACCCACGAGCACCATAATGTGCTGGGCAAGATCGACATCATCACCGGTACTTTGGGCAAGGCCCTGGGCGGTGCCATGGGCGGTTTCACCTCCGGCCGCAAGGAAGTCATCGACACGCTGCGCCAGAAATCGCGTCCTTACCTGTTCTCGAACACCCTGGCGCCGGCCATCGCCGGCGCTTCGCTGGAAGTGCTGAAGCGCCTGTCCGCTTCCACCGAACTGCGCGACCGCCTGCACGAGAACACCGCCTACTTCCGCAAGGAGATCGAGCGTATCGGCTTCACCATCAAGCCAGGCACCCACCCTGTGGTGCCGGTGATGCTGTTCGATGCGCCGGTAGCGCAGAAGTTTGCGGCCCGCATGTATGAACTGGGCGTGCTGCTGTCCGGCTTCTTCTATCCGGTGGTGCCGATGGGCCAGGCGCGCGTGCGCGTGCAGCTGTCCGCCGCCCACACCCGCGAGCAACTGGACAAGGTCCTGGCGGCATTCGAACAAGCCGGCAAAGAGCTGGGCATCATCAAGAACTAATCAGGAAATATAGGTAGGAATCATGGAACGTATTCTCGTCATCGGCGCCAATGGCCAAATCGGTAGTGAACTGGTGGAA
>JBCNOX010000449.1:0-4757 GCA_039593645.1 Pseudoduganella sp. | reverse complement strand
GCGCGGCGAAAGCGAGGCGGGGTACGGCGCCGGTGGCGGCGATGGCGCCGGTCAGGAAAAGGAAGTCTCTGCGGTTCAATTGCGGTCTCCATGCGGTAGCTGATTGGTGGAACCGATGCTATCGGCGGGGCCAGCCGGCTGCGCGCATAAACAGCCGCTGGCGAGCACAAGCAGCTGATTTTTTATTGCGCGCTGGCGGGAAATGGCGCACTCTTCCATCTCTCTGCGTGAGAGGACGCAAATGACTGCCAGGCCGTCGTGTTACCCGGTGCGGGACGAGGTACCGCTGCTGGATGTTTTGACCTCACCCGTACCGCACGGTCGGTTCGACTCGCCGGTGGACGGTCGGCATGTGCTGTGCCTGCATTTGGGCGCGCCAGTGCCGGTCAGCTATCGCGCTGGCCGATACGAGCGGCAGGGCACCCGGCTGCACGGCCAGTTCTGCGTGGTGCCTGCCGGTTCCAGCACGCGCTGGACCCTGACAGCGCCCGCCACCTCCTTGCTGCTGCGCCTGAATCCATCGCTGATGCGGGACACTGCCGAGCACATGCGCCTGGATCCCGAACTGGCGCCCGCTATTCATATCCGCGACCCGCATATCGAGCGTATCGGCTGGATGATGCAGACCGAGGAGCAGGACGGCCACCCCGGCGGCCGCATTTTCGCCGACAGCTTGGCCAGCGCCCTGGCGGCGCGGTTGCTGGCCCTGCAAACGCTGGCCGCGCGCCAGCCACCCGCATCCCCCGTCCGTGCCTTGCCCGCCTGGCAACTGCGCGCCGTGCAGGATTACATCGAAGCCAACCTCGACCAGGACCTGACACTGGCCGAACTGGCTGCCGTGGCCGGCTTCAGCGTTTCTCACTTCAAGGAACTTTTCCGCCACGCAGCAGGCGTGCCCGTGCACCGCTTCGTCCTGGCTCGCCGCGTCGAACGTGCCCGCCAGCTCCTGCAGTCAGGCCAGCTGACCAACACTGAAATCGCGCTGGAGGCAGGTTTCGCTCACCCCAGCCACATGGCCCGCAGCATTCGCCAGAGCCTGAATTTAACCCCTGCACAGTTGCGTGAACATGGTTTGAGGAAGATCAAAAGCTAGCGCTAACTGTCCAAATGACAGACCTGACCCCGAATTTAATTTTCTTTATGGCAACAAAATATCGGAGTTATCGGAGCTTAACAAGCGGCTAAGGCCCCCCGGCTTAAGGTAAAATAGCGCTCTTTCCAACTGTGACCCCTGAGTAACCATGCTGAAATTTAACCGCCTGGAAGACCTCGTAGCGCACAACGCGCTGCAGGGCAAGCGCGTCTTTATCCGTGCAGATCTGAACGTGCCGCAGGACGATGCGGGCAATATCACCGAAGATACCCGCATTCGTGCTTCGATTCCGGCGATTAAGGCAGCCCTGGGCGCCGGCGCAAAAGTCATGGTTACCTCCCACCTGGGCCGTCCTACCGAGGGCGAATTCAAGGCCGAAGACAGCCTGGCGCCGATCGCCAAGCGTATGTCCGAGCTGCTGGGCCAGCCGGTTGAGCTGAAGCAGAACTGGGTCGATGGCGTGGAAGTCGCCGCCGGCCAGGTGGTGCTGCTGGAAAACTGCCGCGTCAACAAGGGCGAAAAGAAGAATTCCGATGAGCTGGCCGAGAAAATGGCCAAGCTGTGCGACGTCTACGTGAACGATGCCTTCGGTACCGCGCACCGCGCCGAAGCCACCACCCACGGTATCGCCAAGTTCGCACCGATCGCTTGCGCCGGCCCGTTGCTGGCCGCCGAGCTGGATGCACTGGGCAAGGCGTTGGGCGCGCCGGCCCGTCCGCTGCTGGCCATCGTGGCCGGTTCGAAAGTGTCGACCAAGCTGTCGATCCTGAAATCGCTGGCCGACAAGGTGGACAACCTGATCGTCGGCGGCGGCATCGCCAATACCTTCATGCTGGCTGCCGGCCTGAAGATCGGCAAGTCGCTGGCGGAAGCCGATCTGGTCGGCGAAGCCAAAGCCATCATCGACATCATGGCTGCCCGCGGCGCCCAGGTGCCGATTCCGGAAGACGTGGTGTGCGCGAAAGAATTCTCGCCAACCGCGGCCGCTACCGTGAAGGCGGTGGCCGACGTGGCCGACGACGACATGATCCTGGACATCGGTCCCAAGACCGCCGCCAAGCTGGCCGCGCAAATCGCGGAAGCCGGCACCATCGTCTGGAACGGCCCGGTCGGCGTGTTCGAGTTCGACCAGTTCGGCGAAGGCACCAAGACCCTGGCCATGGCCATCGCCAACTCCAAGGGCTTCTCCATCGCTGGCGGTGGCGACACCCTGGCAGCCATCGCCAAGTACCAGATCACCGACAAGATCGGCTATATCTCCACCGGCGGCGGCGCTTTCCTGGAATTCCTGGAAGGGAAGACCCTGCCGGCAGTGGAAATCCTGGCGCAACGCGCCCAGTAACACGGTAAAAGGCGCCCGCAAGGCGCCTTTTGAACTTTTTCAAGCTCACACGAAGGAAACCTTCATGGCACGTGGTACCAAGATCGTCGCAACTATCGGCCC
This sequence comes from Pseudoduganella sp., assembly GCA_039593645.1. Lineage (GTDB taxonomy): Bacteria > Pseudomonadota > Gammaproteobacteria > Burkholderiales > Burkholderiaceae_D > Rugamonas. Next base: position 2,220 of record JBCNOX010000449.1, on the reverse strand, counting down.
AGCATCGACCGACCTGAACATCCTGATCCAGATGATCAAGGCAGGGGTCGACGTAGTCCGCCTCAATTTCTCCCACGGCAAGGCGCAGGATCATATCGATCGCGCGGCCCTGGTGCGAAAGGCGGCTGCGGAATGCGGCAAGGAAGTGGCGATCATGGCCGACATGCAGGGTCCGAAGATCCGTATCGGCAAGTTCGAGAACAACAAGATCGAGCTGGCCAAGGGCGACAAGTTCATCCTCGACGCCAAGTGGGGCGAGAACGGCGAGCTGGGCAACCAGGAGCGCGTGGGCCTCGACTACAAGAGCCTGCCGACCGACGTCAAGCCGGCCGACGTGCTGCTGCTGAATGATGGCCTGATCGTGCTGACCGTGGACAAGATCGTCGGCAGCGAGATTTACACCACCGTGAAGATCGGCGGCGAGCTGTCCAACAACAAGGGTATCAACCGCCAGGGCGGCGGCCTGACCGCGCCGGCCCTGACCGCCAAGGACATGGAAGACATCAAGACTGCGATGTCGTTCCAGGCGGATTACCTGGCCATTTCCTTCCCGAAAAACGCCACCGATATGGAAATGGCGCGCCAGCTGGCCAATATCGCCGGCGAGCCGTTCGGCTTCAAGCCGATGATGATCGCCAAGATCGAGCGCGCGGAAGCGATTCCTGCCCTGCAGGAAATCCTGAACGCCTCTGACGGCATCATGGTGGCGCGTGGCGACCTGGCTGTCGAGGTGGGCAATGCCGCCGTGCCGGCGCTGCAGAAGCGCATGATCCGCATGGCGCGCGAATCGAACAAGATTGCGATCACCGCGACCCAGATGATGGAGTCGATGATCTTCAACGCCGTGCCGACCCGCGCCGAAGTGTCCGACGTGGCCAACGCCGTGCTGGACGGTACCGATGCCGTGATGACCTCGGCCGAGACCGCGTCCGGTAAATACCCAGTGGAAACTGTGGAAATGATGGCGGCCATCTGTAGCGAAGCCGAAAGTTCCGAATACAACAAGCAGGAAGCGGATTTCCTGAACGCCCGCTTCACCCGCATCGACCAGTCGATCGCCTATGGCGCCCTGTTCACCGCGCATCACCTGCGCGTGAAGGCGATTGTGGCCCTGACCGAATCCGGCTCCACCGCGCTGTGGATGAGCCGCCACAACATCGACACCCCGATTATTGCGCTCACGCCGAGCACCACCACCCAGCGCAAGCTGGCCTTGTACCGTAACGTTTGCACCCACCAACTGATGCAGGATGCGCCGACCGACGTCGTGCTGCGCGCTGCGGAAGACCTCCTGGTAAAACAGGGTATTGCCCAGAAGGGCGATATGATTGTGGTTACCTGGGGTGCGCCGATGGGCAAGGTGGGCGGCACGAACGCGCTGCGTATCGTGAAAGTAGGTGAGTTTACTCACCGCGCCGACTCGGCACGATAAACGCTAACGATTTCTTTATTGTTATTGGAGTTCTACCATGTCCCTCGTATCCATGCGTCAACTGCTGGACCACGCTGCTGAAAACGGCTACGGCATCCCGGCATTCAACGTCAACAACCTGGAACAAGTGCAGGCCATCATGGCTGCCGCCGATGCGGTCAACGCGCCGGTGATCATGCAAGCTTCGGCTGGCGCCCGCAAGTACGCTGGCGAAGCCTTCCTGCGCCACCTGATCGACGCGGCAATCGAAGCTTACCCGCACATCCCAGTCGTCATGCACCAGGACCACGGCCAGTCGCCGGCAGTCTGCATGGCTGCCATCCGCTCCGGCTTCTCGTCCGTGATGATGGACGGTTCGCTGCAGGCTGACGGCAAGTCGGTCGCATCCTACGAATACAACGTGGAAGTGTCGAAGGAAGTGGTGAAGTTCGCGCACTCCATCGGCGTGACCGTGGAAGCGGAACTGGGCGTGCTGGGTTCCCTGGAAACCATGAAGGGCGACAAGGAAGACGGCCACGGCGCGGAAGGCACCATGACCCGCGAACAGCTGCTGACCGACGTGGCGCAAGCTGCCGACTTCGTGCAGAAGACCCAGTGCGACGCGCTGGCCATCGCAATCGGCACCTCGCACGGCGCCTACAAGTTCACCCGCAAGCCAACCGGCGACATCCTGGCGATCGACCGCATCAAGGAAATCCACGCCCGCATTCCTAACACCCACCTGGTGATGCACGGTTCCTCCTCGGTGCCGCAGGAACTGCTGGCCATCATCCGCGAATTCGGCGGTG
>JBCNOX010000448.1:0-4768 GCA_039593645.1 Pseudoduganella sp. | reverse complement strand
GTAGTCGCCGACAGTGGCCTCGCGTGCCAGGGATTCCTCGCCGCCCAGCAGCTGGCCATAACGCGGTTCGCGCGAACCAGGCGCCAGTGGAAGCTTGGCGACCAGCGGCGGATACTTATCAATCAGGAATTGCAGCCCTGCTTCAACATCGGCCACCGATTTGAACTCGTGCAGGCGGCCGGTGCGGGTGCGGATCTCGCCCGCCGTTTGCGGGCCGCGCAACATCAGGATGGTCAGGATTGCCAGCTTGTCCTGTTCCAGCGTCCACTTCATGCGCATGCGGTGCTCGTACTTGACTACGCGCGCGCCGGACTGGCTGACGGTGCCGACCAGCTTGCGCTCGGCCAGCCGGGCCAGCACGTCGGCCACGGTTTCTTCGCTCAGTTGCATGACCGGCTCGCGGCTGGACAGCTGGTTGCAGCCGTTGGTCAGCGCATTGAGCGACAGCGGATAGTTATCCGGCGTCAGGCCTTCCTTTTCAGCCAGTACCGCGAGTACGCGGATTTCAAACGGGTCCAGAATGTCGTCCATGGGTTTTCCTTATTCGACCAGTTTGTTGAGTTCTGCGGAATCGAGCTTGTCGCAAGGCTTGAGGTCCGGACAGGCCAGGCCCGCCGCCCTCATTGCTGCCGACAGGCGTTCGATCTGTTCTTCCTGCGCCACCGCATGGGTGATCAGGCTATGCAAGGCCTTCGACAGCGGGTCGTCGCCGTTCGCGGTCACGCCGTAAGCGGAGAAGAAGCGCGACGATGGCGATGGCGCCGCGTGTTCCTTCTGCACCAGGTGGGCCGGGTTGCCGACAGCGGTGGCGCCAGACGGCACAGGTTTCAACACCACGGCGTTGGAGCCGACCTTGGCGTACTCGCCGACTGTGAAGCCGCCCAGCACCTTGGCGCCGGCACCGATGATCACGCCGCGCTCCAGTGTCGGGTGGCGCTTGGCGCCTGCGTGCAGCGAGGTGCCGCCGAGGGTGACGCCCTGGTAGATGGTGCAGTCGTCGCCGACTTCCGCGGTTTCGCCGATGACCACGCCGAAGCCGTGGTCGATGAAGACACGGCGGCCGATCGTGGCGCCGGGGTGGATCTCGATGCCGGTGATGATGCGGGCCAGGTAGGAGATGAAGCGGCCCGGCCATTTCAGGCCGTGGGTCCAGCACCAATGCGCCCAGCGGTGCATGACGATGGCTTGCAGGCCTGGGTAACAGGTCAGCACCTCCCAGCCATTGCGAGCTGCGGGATCGCGCTCGATGATGCTGCGGATGTCGTCACGGAGGTGGTCAAACATGGTGGTGCTTTAGGGATGTTGTTCAGGCAAATATCATAGCGCATATGCCTGGGGATTGCTGGCGGCCAAACCGGTAACCCGGTGTCTGACCCGCAGGGTCAGACACCGATACGCGGCAGCCGCGGCCTGACTTGCAGTGTGGGACGGGGGCTGGACCTAGGGCCAGTCCCCGCCGGCTTACCGGTTTAGGCTTCGCGTGCGATACGCTGGCGGCGCGCTTCGTACAGGCAGACGCCGGATGCTACGGATACGTTGAGCGATTCAACCGAGCCAAACATCGGAATCGACACCAGCACATCGCAGGTCTCGCGCGTCAGGCGGCGCATGCCCTCGCCTTCCGAACCCATGACGATCGCGGTCGGACCGGTGTAATCGCCTTCATACAGGGTCTTGTCGCCATCATCCGAAGTGCCGATCAGCCAGATATCGCGTTCCTTCAGCTCGCGCAAGGTACGCGCCAGGTTGGTGACGGTAATGAACGGCACGGATTCCGCCGCGCCCGAAGCCACTTTGGCCGCAGTCGCGTTCAGGCCAACAGAACGATCTTTCGGCGCGATCACGGCATGCGCACCAGCGCCATCCGCCACACGCAGGCAAGCACCCAGGTTATGCGGATCGGTAATGCCATCCAACACCAGCAGCAGCGGGGGGCCTTCCACCGCATCCAGCAGTTCATCCAGGTTGCGCGCCAGCGCCAGCTGGGAAGCGAACGCGATCACGCCCTGGTGGCGGCGGGTGCCGACGATCTTGTCGAGGCGCTCGGATTCCACCGGCATCACGCGCACGCCAGCCGCCTTTGCATGGGCGATCAGGTCTTTCATGCGGCGGTCATCGCGGGCCTGGTCAAAGAAGATTTCTTCAACGCTGGAAGCTTCGTGGCGCAGGCGCGAGGTAACGGCGTGGAAGCCGAAAATCATTTTGTTCTTGGACATCGTAGTTCTCAAAATAAGTCCGGCGCCGAAGCGCCGGACGGGTGCTTATCGTTTTTTCTTAGGCTTTGCAGCCTTGGTCACGCGCTTGGCTGTGGCTGGCTTCGGCTTCGCCTTGGTCTTTGGCTTGGCTGCCTTGCGGGCCGATGGCGCCGGCGGTGCGTATGCCGGGGTTGCCGCGCCGCGCTTGGCCGTGGAGCGGCCCGGAGCACGGGTTGGCGCCTCGTCGCGCGCCGAAATCGAAGGCGCCTGCGCCGCGTTGCGTGCGGCCTTGCGCTTGCGTGCCACTGCCGGGCTTTCGTCTTCGTCGAAGCTGTCGAAATCGCCGAACGAACCTACCAGGCCGCCGCCCTTGCGGGAAGGCTTCTTGCCTTGCGGCGGCAGGGTCGAAATTTCGCTGTCGGCCAGGCGCAGGTCGATCTTGCGCGACTCCAGGTCGACACGAACCACCTGCACGTTGACGCGGCCGGTCAGCTGGTAACGCTTGCCGGTACGCTCGCCGCGCAATTCGTGGCGGGCGTCGTCGTATTCGAAGAAGTCAGCGCCCAGGTCGGTGATGTGCACCAGGCCTTCCACGAACAGCTGGTCCAGCTGCACGAAGATGCCGAAGTTGGTCACGCCGGTGATGATGCCGCTGAACTCTTCGCCCAGCTTGTCCTGCATGAAGTAGCACTTCAGCCAGGCTTCCACATCGCGCGAAGCTTCGTCGGCGCGGCGTTCGTTGGCGGAGCAGTGAACACCCAGCGCATCCCAGATAGTCTGGTCGCCCTTGGCCTTCTTCTCCTTGCCTTCCTGCTTGTCCTTCAAAGCCTGGCGGCGCTGCGCGTTCGAAATCGTGGTGTTCAGCACCGACATGTCGCTGATCTTCGGCTCATACTTCTTGCCCGCCAAAATCGCCTTGATGGCACGGTGGGTCAGCAAGTCCGGATAGCGGCGGATCGGGCTGGTGAAGTGGGCATACGCCTCGTACGCCAGGCCGAAGTGGCCGATATTGTCAGGGCTGTAGACCGCCTGCTGCATGGAGCGCAGCAGCATGGTTTGCAGCAGTTGCGCGTCCGGACGCTCCTTGATCTTCTTCATCAAGTCGGCGTAATCGCGCGCCACCGGCGTATCGCCGCCGCCCAGGGACAGGCCCAGCTGCTTCAGGAAGTCGCGAACCTGGTTCAGCTTTTCCTTGGTCGGGCCGGCGTGGATACGGTAGGTGCCGGGGTGCTTATGACGCAGCAGCAGGTCCGCCGCGCACACGTTGGCCGCCAGCATGCACTCTTCGATCAGCTTGTGCGCATCGTTGCGGGTGCGCGGAATGATCTTTTCGATCTTGCCGGCCGGGTTGCAGACGATGTAGGTCTCGGTGGTCTCGAAGTCGATCGCACCGCGCTCCTGGCGCGACTTCTGCAACGCGTGATAGACGTCGTACAAGTTCTGCAGGTGCGGCACGATTTCCGCGCGGCGCGCCGCTTCCGGACCCTTGGTATTGCCAAGGATGGCCGCCACTTCGGTATAAGTCAGGCGCGCGGCCGAGTGGATCACGGCCGGATAGAACTGGTAAGCCTTCAGCTCGCCCTGTGCGGTGATCACGGCATCGCACACCAGGGTCAAACGGTCGACGCGCGGGTTCAGCGAGCAGAGGCCGTTGGACAGCTTCTCCGGCAGCATTGGAATCACACGGCGCGGGAAATAGACCGAGGTGCTGCGCTCGATGGCATCGCCATCCAGCGCATCGTTCGGCTTCACGTAATGCGACACGTCGGCAATCGCCACGATCAGGCGGAAAGCCTTGCTGCGGCCGATTTTCACCGGCTCGCAATACACGGCATCGTCGAAGTCGCGCGCGTCTTCGCCGTCGATGGTCACCAGCGGCACGTCGCGCAGGTCGACACGCTCGCCCCAATCGGATTCATGCACCACATCCGGCAGCTTGGCAGCCTGCTTCAGCGCAGCGTCCGAGAAAATATGCGGCACGCCGAACTTGCGCACGGCGATTTCGATTTCCATGCCCGGGTCGTCCATATCGCCCAGGACTTCAACGATCTTGCCGGATGGCTGCTTGAAGCGGCCCGGCTGTTCGGTCAGCTCCACGCTGACGATCTGGCCCGACTTGGCTTTGCCGACGGCGCCCTGCACCAGGATGTCCTGGCTGATGCGCTTGTCTTCCGGCGCCACGATCCAGACGCCGTTCTCCTTCAGCAGGCGGCCGATGATGTGGGTAGTGCCGCGCTGGACCACTTCGACAATGGTGCCCTCCGGGCGGCCACGGCGGTCGTAGCCGATGATGCGGCCAAGCACCTTATCACCGTGCAGCACCTTCTGCATCTCGCGCTCGGCCAGGAACAGGTCTTCGCCCGGTTCGTCAGGAATCAGGAAGCCGTAGCCGTCGCGGTGGCTGGACACACGACCGGCAATGAATTCGGAATGGTCCGCCAGCACATAGAAGCCACTGGTATCGGAACGGATCTGGCCGTCGCGCTCCATCGCATTCAAGCGGCGCGTCAGGACGGCTTGGGAATCGGCTTTGACTTTGAGCGACAGCGCCAGCGTGCGCAGGTCGAGCGGCG
>JBCNOX010000447.1:0-4776 GCA_039593645.1 Pseudoduganella sp. | reverse complement strand
CAGCCTTTCTGCCGGCATGTAATCTCGCCTTCCCGCCTGGCCATGCGCTGCATGTGCCAGACTACCTTATCGGGCTGGCCGGGAAATTCATGTGCTATGCCCTGGCAGCGCTGGCGCTGGACCTGGTGTGGGGCTACACCGGCATTCTTTCGCTGGGCCACGGGCTGTTCTTTGCCTTGGGCGGCTATGCGCACGGCATGTACCTGATGCGTGCGATCGGGCGCGACGGCGTCTACCAGAGCGCGCTGCCTGACTTCATGGTCTTCCTGGACTGGAAAGAGTTCCCCTGGTATTGGGCCATGACGGACAGCTTCTGGTACTGCATGGCGCTGGTGGTGCTGGTGCCGGGCACGCTGGCCTTCGTGTTCGGCTATTTCGCTTTCCGTTCGCGCATCAAGGGCGTGTATTTCTCCATCATCACGCAAGCCCTGACCTATGCATGCATGCTGCTGTTCTTCCGCAACGACACCGGCTTCGGTGGCAATAACGGCTTTACTGATTTCAAGCGCATCCTCGGCTACAGCATCACGGCGCCAGCCACCAAGGCGGTGTTGTACCTGGTGACGCTGGCCTGCCTGGTGGGCGCGCTGCTGCTGTGCCGCTGGATCGTGACCTCGCGCCTGGGCCGGGTGCTGCAGGCAGTGCGCGATTCGGAGGCGCGCCTGATGTTCATCGGCTACAACCCACTGTGGTTCAAGCTCTTTGTCTGGACCCTGTCGGCCGTCCTGTGCGCGATTGCCGGCGCGCTGTATGTGCCGCAGGTGGGCATCATCAATCCCTCGGAAATGTCGCCTGCCAATTCGATCGAGATGGTGGTCTGGGTGGCAGTCGGCGGCCGTGGCACGCTGTTGGGGGCGATCCTTGGCGCCTTCACCGTGAACGGCTTGAAGAGCTGGTTTACCGCCGCCTTCCCGGACCTGTGGCTGTTTGCACTAGGACTGTTGTTCATCCTGGTGACGCTGCTGATGCAGAAAGGGCTGCTGGGCCTGCGCTTGCCGCGGCGTGCGCAACGCGCCGCAACAGCACCCAAGCCAGAACTGGAGGAGGTGGTATGAAGGTCGCGCAAGAGAAGGGTTTGGACACCAGCCATGGCGCCATCCTTTACCTGGAAGACGTGACGGTCGAATTCGACGGCTTTCGCGCCTTGAACAAGCTCAGTCTCGATATCTCGGTGGGTGAACTGCGCTGCATCATCGGCCCCAATGGCGCCGGCAAGACCACGATGATGGATGTCATCACCGGCAAGACCCGCCCCAGTTCGGGCAGTGCCTGGTTCGGCCAGCGCCATGACTTGTCGGCGCTGACGGAATACCAGATCGCGCAAGCGGGCATCGGCCGCAAATTCCAGCGGCCGACGGTGTTCGAATCGCATACCGTATTCGAAAACCTGGAGCTGGCCATGAAGATGGACAAGCGCGTGCGGCCTACGCTGTTCGCGCGCTTGAGCGGCGAACAGCGCGACAAGATTGCCGCCATCCTGCGCCAGATCCGCCTGGAAGGGCAGGCGCAGCGCCTGGCAGGCCTGCTCTCGCACGGCCAGAAGCAATGGCTGGAAATCGGCATGCTGCTGATCCAGGAACCGCAGCTGATCCTGCTCGACGAACCCGTGGCCGGCATGTCCGACGCCGAAACGGTACGCACCGCAGAATTGCTGAATGAATTGCGCGGCAAGCACTCCATCATGGTGGTGGAGCACGACATGGGCTTCGTGGCCGACATCGCGCAGCGCGGCAAAGTGACGGTGCTGCATGAAGGCACAGTGCTGGCGCAGGGCCGCATGGACGAGGTGCAAGCCGATGAACGCGTGATAGAAGTCTACCTGGGACGCTAGGACGATGATGCTGCAAGCCGAAAACCTGAACCAGTACTATGGCTCTTCCCATACCTTGCGTGGCGTCTCGCTGCAAGTGGGGCGCGGCCAGTGCCTGGCCTTGCTGGGCCGGAATGGCGTGGGCAAGACCACGCTGCTGAAATGCCTGATGGGCGTGTTGCAAGTGTCCGGCGGCGCGGTACGGCTAGGTGGCCGCGACATCACCCGCCAGCCGCCCCATGCACGCGCGGCGGCCGGCATCGCCTATGTGCCGCAAGGCCGGGAAATCTTCGCGCGGCTGACGGTGGAGGAAAACCTGCGCATGGGCATGGCGACGTTGCCACGCCGCGAGGCGGCGCGCATCAGCGGCGAAGTCTATGAGCTGTTTCCTGTGCTGAATGACATGCTGCAACGGCGCGGCGGCGACCTGTCCGGCGGCCAGCAACAGCAGCTGGCCATTGCACGCGCTTTGCTCCAGCGGCCGCAGGTACTGATCCTGGATGAACCGACCGAGGGCATCCAGCCGTCCATCATCAAGGATATCGAGCGTGTGATCCGCCTGCTGCGCCAGCGCGGTGACATGGCCATCCTGTTGTGCGAGCAGTACTTCGATTTTGCTCACGCGCTGGCCGACCATTTCGTCGTGCTGTCGCGCGGCGAAGTGGTGGCGGCCGGCAGCCAGGATCAGATGGCAAGCGACGACGTTACCCGCCACCTGTCGGTCTAGACGACACGGCCAGCGCAGCGGCGGCGGTGCGCGTCTCCACGCCCAGTTTTTCGAATACGTGCTCCAGGTGCTTGTTGATGGTGCGCGGGCTGGTGCCCAGGATGTCGCCGATGTCGCGGTTGGTCTTGCCCTTGCTGACCCAATGCAGCACTTCGGCTTCGCGCTGGGTCAGGCGGTGTTTCGCCATCAGCGACTGCACCAGCGCATCATCCGCTTCTTCGCGCAGCACCACGCTCCACTGGACTGCTTCGTCCGCCTCGCCGAGCGTGAAGATCAGGCGCCGCGTGCCTTGGGCAATGACCAGCGCCGCAGACTCCTCGCCGGCGGAGCGCGCCCGCACGGCGCGCTGCAGCCAAGGCGATACCTGGGGCGGCAGGGTGGACTTGGCGTGGGCCGGGAAGTAGATGTCCAGCCATTGCCGCGCCAATGGCGTCTGCCAGATGATGCGTTCGTCGGGATCGACCGCCAGCACGGCGTGGCCAAAGGCGTCGAGGGCGCTGCGGGCCTGGCTCATCAGGCGCGCATTCTGCGTATGGGCGCGGATGCGCGCCAGCATCTCGTTCTGACGCACCGGCTTGGTCACATAATCGCTGCCGCCAACCTGGAATGCCGCCACCACATGCTCGCTCTCCGTCAGGCCAGTCATGAAGATTACCGGGATGGCGCGGGTCTGCAGATCCGCTTTCAGGCGGCGGCAGACTTCAAAGCCGTCCATGCCGGGCATGACGGCATCCAGCAGCACGACGTCGGGTACCAGCGCGCGGGCCTGTTCGAGCGCGGTGACACCATTGTTGGCGACCACCACGGAGTAGCCCGATTCATCCAGCGCGTCGTGCAGCACGGCCAGGTTTTCGGGCATGTCGTCAACCACCAGTACCAGCTGGCCCGGTGGACGTTCAATCGTTTGTTGCATAGGGTGCTCCCGGTTCGAGCAAACGCGCCATCGCTTCCAGTTCGAAGCGCTGGGCGTGGGCTCGCATGATGTCGACAAAATGAAGGTACGGTTCGCCCAGCGCGGCGATGATGTCCAGCTGCTGCTTGATGCCACGCATATAGCCGGCCTTTACCTGCGCGCGCAAGGGGGCGAGTTGCGCGGGCGGGGGCAGCTGGGGCTGGCCGGGCGGGGTGATGGCACTGGCCGCTGCCGGCGCGATCCACTCGAGCTGGAGGCGGCGCCCGATCCAGTCCAGCAGTTCGGCCAGTTGCACGGGCTTGGTGAAGAAATCGTCGGCGCCAATGCCGGCCGGGTTGGGCAGGCCCTTGTCGTACGCATTGGCCGAGACGATGCCGATCGGCACCGTACAGCCATGCCCGGTGCGCAGCAGGTGGCTGGCCTCCCAGCCGTCCATGCCCGGCATGGCCAGGTCCATCAGGATCAGGTCGGGGGCGAAGCCGGCATGACATTGCAGGCACTCCTGGCCGGAGGCAGCCTGGCCGACGATGAAACCGAGTGGCGTCAGGATTTCGGCCAGCAGCTCGCGGTCGTTGCGGTCATTGTCGACCACCAGGATGCGGCGGCGGGTACCGGCATAGCCGCTGCGCAGGACCGGAGCGGCATCGGGTTCGGGCGCTCCGGCATGCAGGCGTGGCAGCAACAGCCGGACACCGAAGACGCTGCCCGCGCCGGGCGTGCTGCGCACCGTCAGGTCACCGCCCATCAGCTCCGTCAGCAGTTTGCTGATCGGCAAGCCAAGCCCGGTACCGCCGCAGTTGGCAGCATCGCCGGCGCTGCCGCGCGCAAAAGGCTCGAAGATGCGTTCCAGTTCGTGTTCCAGGATGCCCGGTCCGCTGTCTTCCACTTCGAAGTGCGCCATGTCGCGCTGGTAGCGCAGCCGGAAAACGATGCTGCCCTGACTGGTGAACTTGACGGCGTTGCCGAGGATATTGATCAGGATCTGGCCGAGCCGCTTGCGGTCGGCCCGCACCAGCTCCGGCAGGCTGCCCTGCACCTCGTAGCGGAAGGCCAAACCCTTGCTGGCGGCCTGCTGTTCGAACATCTGCACCAGCTGCGCGATGAAAGTGCTGAAGTCCAGCGGGCGCAAGTCGACGCTCAGGCGGCCGCCTTCGATACGGGCGATATCGAGCGTGCCTTCGATCAGCGACAGCAGGTGCTCGCCGCTGCCGCGGATAACGCGAATGGCCTGCAGGCGGTGCGACGGCATGGCCGGGTCGTTCTCCAGCAATTGCGCATATCCCAGGATGCTGTTGAGCGGAGTGCGGATCTCATGGCTGATGCCGG
>JBCNOX010000446.1:0-4797 GCA_039593645.1 Pseudoduganella sp. | reverse complement strand
ATAGGTGAATTCATGCCCGGCGCTGCGGCGGCGCACGCGCTCGAACAGGCGGAAGGTGCCGCCATACATATCGTCGCCGGCCACGATGTGCGAGCCCGCGTCCAGCAGTTCCAGCACCGTCGAAATGGCGGCCAGGCCGGAAGCGAAGGCGAAGGCTTGCGCACCGCCCTCCAGGTCGGCTACGCAGCGCTCAAGCGCCCAGCGCGTCGGGTTGTGCGAACGGCCGTAGTCCAGGCCCTTGTGCACGCCGGGGCTTTGCTGGACGAAGGTGGAGGTGGCATAGATCGGCGGCATGATGGCGCCGGTCGACGGGTCAGGGTGCTGGCCCGCGTGGATAACGCGCGTGGCCAGGTGGGCTTTGGTTTTCTTGTCGGTCAAGATAAAGTCCTGCGCAGGTGGTTAAGTAAGTCGTAACGGGTGATCAGGCCATAGAATTTTCCGCCATCGGCGATGATGGCTGTCAGTCCACGGTCTAGGGTATCACGGAGCGCGGGCATGCCGGCCGAAGGTGCCAGGGTCTCGATGCGGGTCGTCATGGTGCCGCCAACCTCGCCCTTGAACTGGGCCGCATCGTCCTCGACCTTGAGCAGGATGTCCGATTCGTCGATGATGCCGACCAGCTTGCCGTTGTCGATCACCGGCAGTTGCGCCAGGTCGGCCGCGCGCATGCGGTTGAAGGCGATCAGCAGGGTGTCGCCTGGCGCCACGCTGACCACGTCGCCGTTCTCGAAGCGGCGGCCGATCAGGTCGCGCAGGTCGCCCAGCTTCTGGCGCTGCAGCAGGCCCTGGTCGAACATCCAGCTGTCGTTGTAGACCTTGGACAAGTAGCGGGTGCCGGTGTCGCAGACAAAGGTCACCACGCGTTGCGGCTTGGTCTGTTCGCGGCAGTATTTCAGGGCGGCGGCCAGCAGGGTGCCGGTCGAGGAGCCGGCCAGGATGCCTTCGGCACGCAGCAGGGCGCGTGCGCTGTCGAAGCTTTCCTGGTCGGTAATGGTATAGGCCTGCGAGATGGCTTCCATGTTCGCGATGGCGGGGATAAAGTCTTCGCCGATGCCTTCCACTGCCCAGGATCCGCTGGTGTCGGCCACTTTGCCGGTGTCCACGTATTCCTTCAGGATCGAGCCCTTGGGGTCGGCCAGGATGAATTTGACGTGCGGCGCCACCTTGCGGAAGTAGCGCGCCAGGCCGGTCAGGGTGCCGGAAGAACCGACGCCTACCACGATGGCGTCGATCTCGCGCGCCATCTGTTCCCAGATTTCCGGGCCGGTGGTGGTTTCATGGGCCAGCGGGTTGGCCTGGTTGTTGAACTGGTCGGCAAAGAAGGCGCCCGGGATCTCGCTGGCCAGGCGGGCCGCGTAATCCTGGTAATACTCGGGGTGGCCCTTGCCGACGTCCGAGCGGGTGATGCGCACATCGGCACCGAGCGCCTTCAGGTGCAGGATCTTTTCGGTGGCCATCTTGTCCGGCACCACCAGCAGCACCTTGTAGCCTTTGATGGCGCCGACCAGGGCCAGCCCCAGTCCGGTATTGCCGGCCGTGGCTTCGACGATGGTGCCGCCCGGCTTGAGCAGACCGTCGCGTTCGGCCGCTTCGATGATGGACAGGCCGATGCGGTCCTTGATGGAACCGCCGGGATTCTGGGATTCGAGCTTGAGGAACAGCCGGCACGGGCCGGTGTCGAGACGTGTGACTTCGGCAAGCGGTGTATTGCCGATCAGGCTGAACAAAGCTGCAGGACGGGTATTCTGCATTTTCTCTCCTTGCGAAAAACGCGCATTGTGTGGCGATCCGATTGAACCAAGAAGGAATACTTTTGCGCTAGCTTATACCTTTTTTGATGGTTGGCGCCTCGCGTATAATCCCGCAGCGACTTTTAAAATAATTTCCACCGTGGCAAAACTCTACTTCCGCTATTCTGCGATGAACGCAGGCAAATCGACCTCCATGCTGCAGGTCGCCCACAACTACGAGGAGCAGGGCCTGATCGTGCGCCTGTTCACCGCCGCCATCGACGACCGCTATGGCGTGGGCAAGGTGACTTCGCGCCTTGGGCCGCAGCGCGAAGTCGAGCTGTTTTCCGCTGACACGAACTTCCTGCAGGACATGCAGAAGGTGGCCTGTGTGCTGGTCGATGAGGCGCAGTTCCTGTCGCCGGAACAGGTCAAGCAGCTGCACCAGCTGGCGCAGGCCAAGGGCGTGCCGGTGATCTGCTACGGCTTGCGCAGCGACTTTCGCGGCGAGCCGTTCCCGGGCTCGGCGTACCTGCTTGCGCTGGCCGACGACATCGAGGAAATCAAGAATATCTGCACCTGCGGCAAGAAGGCCACGATGAATATCCGCGTCGACGAAAAGGGCGAGCGCATTCGCGAAGGCGAGCAAATCAGCATCGGGGGCAACGAGGCTTACCGCCAGGCTTGCGGCCGCTGCTTCTACACGGGTTAATTGGATAAACTGTTTTACCTGACGCCATCGCTATGCCTGGCGGTGGCAATCTGGGTGCTGTCGCGGCGCTACGTGGTGTTCACGCTGCTGCAGCTCCCGGGCACCCTGTGCCATGAACTGGCCCATTTCCTGACTGGCCTGGTCACGCTTGCGCGGCCGGTGTCACTGTCCATCATCCCGCGCCGGGAGGGCGAGGCCTATCGCCTGGGCGAGGTCAAGCTCGCCAATGCGCGCTGGTACAACTCCGCTTTCACCGCGCTGGCGCCGCTGCTGCTGGTGCTGATCCCGTGGGGGATAGCCGTGCTGCGCACACGCGGCGCCTGGTATTTTACGCCTCTGGACGCCGGCCTGGCCTTCCTGATTGCGCCGCAGTTCCTGGCCTGCTGGCCGTCCACAGCCGACTGGAAGCTGGCCTTGCGTTCGTGGCCGCTGGCTCTGATTGCTGGCGCCGGCTGGTATTTCCACGTGGAAATATTGACTTCAGGCTGGCTTAAGTGAAGCGCAGCACACTGGCCGTCATCCCGCTCTCCTATAGAGTGTCCTATCCTGTAGAATGGGATTAGCACTATCCTTATAGAATTACCTACGTTCGGAGCAAGCCGATGAAGAAGCACACCCTGTTGGCCACCATGTCCCTGGCACTGATCACCGCTTATGCAAGCGCAGCCCAGGCAGACAAGGCGACAGACGTAACCGTCAAGCCTGCTGCACAGCAGACCCAGGCCGCCTTGTGGGCGTCCCGCGTGCTGTCGCGCTACCATTACAAGGCTATGCCGCTGGACGACGCGATGTCGGAGAAAATCTTCGACCGCTACTTCAAATCGCTCGACAGCGAAAAACTGTTCTTTACCCAGGCCGATATCGATTCCTTCAACAAGGAGAAGTCCCGCCTGGACGACGCAATCACCAGCGAAAACCTGCAAACGCCTTTCGCTATCTATAACCTCTACCAGCAACGCTTCTCGGAGCGCATGGCTTACGCCCGCGACCTGTTGAAGACCAAATTCGATTTCACGCAGGACGAGAGCTACCAGTTCGACCGCGAAAAGGCCGACTGGCCGAAGTCTGAAGCTGAAGTGAAAGACCTGTGGCGCAAGCGCGTGAAGAACGACTGGCTGCGCCTGAAGCTGGCCGGCAAGGACGAGAAGTCGATCCGCGAAACGCTGGACAAGCGCTACGAAAACTATGTGAGCCGCTCGCGCAAGCTGAATAGCGAAGACGTATTCCAGATCTTCATGAACGCTTACGCCATGTCGATCGAGCCGCACACCAACTACCTTGGCCCGCGCGCATCGGAGAACTTCGACATCGCCATGCGCCTGTCGCTGGAAGGCATCGGCGCCGTGCTGCAGAACCGCGACGAATACACCGTGATCCGCGAAATCGTGCCGGGCAGCCCGGCCGGCCTGTCCAACAAGCTGAAAGTGGGCGACCGTATTGTCGCCGTGGCGCAGGGCGAGTCCGATAAGTTCACCGACGTGCTGGGCTGGCGTATTGACGACGTGGTGCAGTTGATCCGCGGCCCGAAAGATTCGACCGTCAAGCTGCAGGTGCTGGGCGCCGATGCCGGACCGGATGGCAAGCCATTCGTGCTGTCGCTGGTGCGCAAGAAAATCAGCATGGAAGAGCAGTCCGCCAAGCGCTCGATCCTGGAAGTCAAGGATGGCGCCGTCAAGCGCCGCATCGGCGTGATCTCGCTGCCGACCTTCTACCAGGACTGGGATGCGCGCCGCAAGGGCGACAAGGACTACAAGAGCGCCACGCGCGACGTAGCCCGCCTGCTGGGTGAGCTGAAGAAGGAGAAGGTCGACAACGTGCTGATCGACCTGCGCAACAATGGCGGCGGTTCGCTGACCGAGGCGGTCGAACTGACCGGCCTGTTCATCGACCGTGGCCCTGTGGTGCAGCAGCGTAATGCCGAAGGCCGCGTGGAAGTGGAAGCGGACAACGTGCCAGGCCTGTCGTGGGATGGCCCGGTGGGTGTGCTGATCAATCGCGGCTCCGCATCGGCATCCGAGATCTTTGCTGCGGCGATCCAGGATTACGGCCGCGGCCTGGTGATCGGCGAACCTAGCTTCGGCAAGGGCACCGTGCAGACCCTGGTCAACCTGGACCGCTTCGGCCAGAGCGACAAGGCGCGCTTTGGCGAGCTGAAGATGACGATCGCCCAGTTCTTCCGCATCAACGGCGGCACCACCCAGCTGCGCGGGGTCACGCCGGACATCAAGCTGGCCTCCACCAGCGATGCCGAAAACTTCGGCGAGTCGAGCTACGACAATGCCCTGCCATACACCCAGATCAAGCCTGCGGTGTACATCCCGGCCGGCGAGTTGAAGGAAATCGTGCCGATCCTGG
>JBCNOX010000445.1:0-4811 GCA_039593645.1 Pseudoduganella sp. | reverse complement strand
GCCCGTCGACAGGGGTAAAGCAATGGCGCTGGTTCTGCAGCCTTGGCGTTTCGCACGGCGCGATCAGCCGCACGCGCTTGCGTCCCATTACCTGGATCATGAAATTGTTGGTCAGGTCATGATGGAACGGCGTGATGGTGCCGGCCGGGCCAAGCCAGAAGAAGCCTTTGCGCTCGCCATTCAGGTATTCCGGCAGCAGCGGCATGTCCTGCCACAGCTCGTCCAGCGCCTGCCGGTTGCGGCCGTCGTTATTGGCCGTCATGTAGAAATCGTTGGTGCTGCCGCTGTTGCGCACGCGTTCCACATACTCGCCGAACGGCATGTGGCGCTTGTGCGCGATGCTGTTCATCTCGTAATCGGCATCGGCATTGCGGCCGAACTGTACCTCAACCTCGCGATCGCCGAATCGCGCGGCCAGCCAATCCAGCGTCCACTCGCCGCGTGCCGGCCAGTCATCCAGCATGCCGGTGATGATGACGGGGCGATTGCACAAGTAATGCTCGTGCAGGAAAGCTTCGGTCGACAACCGCTCGCGGCGCGGCACTTCCTGCGGCGCCATGCGGTTCAGGCGTGCCTGGATGCCAAGCAGCCAGTCGCGCTTTGCCAGCCGGTTATGCAGGCGTTGTACGCCGTGCAGGTAAGGGCTGTTCATCGCGGCCGCGATCTCGGCCTGCGCGAGTTGGGGAGGAATGCCGGACTGGCCGAGAATGCCGGCCAGCGTTGCGGGAGAATGGCCCAGCATCAGGTTTTCGGCAATCCAGCGCCGCCATTCGTCGCTGATGCCAAGGGAATGCACCGTCGCACGACGTTTCATAAGCGTCTCCAAATGGGAAAAAGCCGGCGGCGTGGGGCCGCCGCCGGCAGGGGATGGACGATTAACGTCCTTTCCAGACTTCGCTGGTCAGCGCACCGCTGGCATCGCCGTCCAGTTCCCACGAGAAGGCCCCGCGCAGGCCCTGGTCGCGGACGTACTGCATCTTGTTGCCGATCACGGTCGGATCGTCATAGCTCCACCATTCGCCGGTGCTGGTGTACAGGTACAACTGCTTGGTCACCGGGTGGTACCAGCGCTGGCCAGTCTTGTTGCGCAAGACCTTGTAGTCGTCGATACCGCCTTCATAGGTGCCTGCCGCACCGCCGGTGGCCGCCTGGTACAGCCCATTGCCGTTCGGCCCTGCCGTCACGCCCTTCCAGCCACGCCCGTAGAACGGAATCCCGAGCAGGATCTTGTTCTTCGGCATACCCGCAGCCGTCAGCGCCGCGATGGCGTCGTTGGCGTTGTACTTGGCCAGGTTGCCGGTCGCAGGATCGGCCGGGTCGTGGTACAGCGGCGCATGGAAGTTGGTGCTCGATTCCCACGCGCCGTGGAAGTCGTAGGTCATCACGTTCACCCAGTCCATGTACTGCGCGTACAGGCCCGGTTCCGTGTTGGCGATCTTGTCGACACCGGCGCCGATCGCAGCGGTCAGCGCATAGCGCTTGCCGTCCGCCGCTCCTTGCGCGTCAAGTTGCGCACGGAATTCGGCCATCAGCAGCGTGAAGTTGTGCTTGTCGTTGACCGCATCGTAGGTGTTGTACGGCTGGCCGCCGCCGCCCGGGTATTCCCAGTCGATGTCGATGCCGTCGAATACACCCTTCGCCGCACCCGGACCGCCGCGTCCATCCTGGATAGGCAGGTCGCCGGCAATGAACATCTTCACGCAGGACTTGGCAAGCTGCTTGCGCAGAGCATCGGTCTTCGCCGCGGCCGAGAAGAACTTCGACCACGACCAGCCGCCCAGCGAGATGAACACTTTCAGGTTAGGGTGCTGCTGCTTGAGCAGTTTCAGTTGCAGGAAGTTGCCGGATAGTGGAGCGTCCCACGGCACGGACTGGCCGTTGACGGTGCGGCGCGGCTGGCGCTGGTAGTCGGCATAAGAGTCGCCGCCGGTACCTGCGTCCGGTGATGATGGATTGTCGTTGCCGACTTCGGCCTTCGTCACCATGTCGCACTCGTAACCGCCGTTCTTCTGGTACACGTTGCCGAAGGCGTAGTTGATGAAGGTGAGCTGGTCGGCGACGCTGGTCTGCACGCCATTCACTGGCGTCTTCGTGGTGTGGATATCCGCCACCTCGTAATCGCGGCCGTACACGCCCCACTGCGCGAAGTAGGAACCGATTTCGCGGCCGCTAGGAGTCGGCGTAGGTGTAGGCGTTGGAGTGGGCGTCGGCGTTGGCGTTGGAGTTGGAGTTGGAGTTGGAGTTGGAGTTGGAGTTGGCGTCGGCGTTGGGGTAGGAGTCGGCGTGGGTGTTGGGGTAGGAGTCGGCGTCGGAGTGGTCGACTGCAGCTCCCAAGGCCCGTTCGGATCGGTGCCCGGCACATTATTCTGCGTCCACCATTTGGCCTTGTACACGGATCCGTTATAGGTCACGCACATGCCGCCGGTGTAGACCGCGCTGGCGCTCCATGCGGGACAATCCGGCGTTGGCGTCGGGGTTGGTGTTGGCGTCGGCGTAGTTGTCTGCGCCTCCCAGGGCCCATACTGTTCGGTGCCCGGCACATTGTTCTGCGTCCACCATTTGGCCTTGTACACGGTACCGTTATAGGTCACGCACATGCCGGCAGTGTAGACCGCGCTGCTGCTCCAGGCCGGACATGATTCCGCCACGGTCGACGTCGCAAGTGTGCGCGTCTGCTGTGCGGCCTGGCCAGTGTCGCTGCCGCCACCGCAAGCAGCCAACAGGCTGCTGGTCAAACCGGCGACCAGAAAACTTCTAGAAACCTTTCGTTCCATGCTCCCCCTCCTTCGGTTGTGGTTGTCGGGCTAGGATGGGATTGGGACAATTGGTAGTCAAGTGGTTTCCATTAATACTGCCAATATAAGACCAGTTGCAAAAATGCATGTACCGCCAGGCGGCACAAAAAATCGTTGTTTGAGAATGAGGAAGGTGATGTCTCAAATGAGACATTCTGTTAAACGATGAATACCAGCGTTTGGCTGCTCGCCGAGTGGTATTGCCGCTCAGTTGCCCGGTATCGACTTGTGGAGTCGATCAATGGTCCGGTCGGCCTGCATTTGCCGCAGCACGCGGGTCAGTTCCGGCACGATTGCCTCGTGCTTTTTGTTCAGGTAGTGATAGACCGGGAAGGAAGACAGCGGCGGTTCCAGCACGCTAACGCCCTCCAGCTTCTGGCTGCGCACAACGGCCATGCCTGAAGCGCGATTCCCCAGCACCAAGTCAGTACGTCCCATCATCAGCTTCTCAAAAGCCTGGGTCATGGTCGGCACCGGCTCCACCTTCATGCCCTTGGTATTCTCCTGCGCGATCTTGTTCCCGCGCACAAAGCCCAGCGTGTAGGGACGCAAGCTTTCCCAACCGTGGACGTTGAACGAAGTCCCGCGCGAGAAAATCACCAGTTCGAAGGTGAGCAAGGGAACGGGAACGATCACGAGGTTGGGGTAATCGCGATCCAGGCCAAGCTTGCGATACAACTCGCCATCCATCTTGCCCTCGTTGGCGTACATCAGCGAGCGTTCGCCCGGCAACTGGTGCACGACCAGCGTGCGGCCGATGCGCCGGTAGGCTTCGCGCAAGATCAGTTCGGAAATGATGGCGGCCGGGTCCTCGCCCACCAGGGTGGAGACATTCATCACCGGCAAAGATTGCGCGGCGACCCAGGCCGGCAACAGGCCAGACAGCGCGAAACCTAACACGGCGCGACGACGCATTTTATCTCCCGGCAATCCCTTACCCGGAGCATAACACTGCCTACACTTTTTGTAGTTCCTGATACTGCTGGTTTCAGTTTTCCAGGATGCGCAAGGCTTCCCGCGCCATATTGATGGCCAATTCTTCCTGGGCGATGCCGCCCTTCAGCAGGACATACTGCAGTCGCCGTTCGCGCGAGTCCGACTCGCTGGCGAAGTCTCGCTGCTCGAAGCTCTTGTACAGGGCAAGTTTCGCCTCATGCAGCGCCAGGTGGCGCCGCATTTCGTCGGCCAGCCCTGCCGGCCCGATTGCCGCCTCGGCGCGGATGCGCACCATCAGTGCGTCGCGCTGGGGACGTGGATCTTCGCTCTCGGCGACCCAGCGCCGCAGTTCCTCAGTGCCGGCCGGCAACACGCGATAGGCCCGTTTGCGGCCGCGGCCGGTCTCGGCGGGCAGGGACTCGATCCAGCCGGCTTGCTCCAGGCGCGCCAGTTCGCGGTAAATCTGCTGGTGGGTGGCAGCCCAGAAAAACCCGATCGATTTATCGAAGCGCCGGGCCAGTTCCGAGCCGGAACCGGCCTTTTCCGACAGGGAGGTCAACAGCGCGTGTGGCAAAGACATGGCAGGAAACAATGAAAAAGATGCCACCATCTTGCCTGAGCAGCGCGAGGCGGACAAGCCACAGTGTCTATGCAACTGGTTGCATAGACGCGCCAACCGGGCTATATTTGTGCAACTAGTTGCATAATGAGGACGCCAATGAACCGCTACCCACACCTGCTTGCCCCGCTCGACCTGGGCTTCACCACCCTGAAAAACCGCGTAATCATGGGTTCCATGCACGTCGGCCTGGAAGAAGAGGTCAACGGCTTTGAACGCATGGCCGCCTTCTACGCCGAGCGCGCACGCGGCGAGGTAGGCCTGATCGTCACCGGCGGCATTGCGCCCAACGAGGCGGGTCGTCCATGGAAGGCCGGCGCCAAGCTGACCACCACCGAAGAAGTGGCGCAGCACCGCAAGGTGACCGCCGCCGTGCACGCGGAAGGCGGCAAGATCGCCATGCAGATCCTGCACTTCGGCCGCTATGCCTACCATCCGAAACTGGTGGGCCCGTGCGCGAT
>JBCNOX010000444.1:0-4813 GCA_039593645.1 Pseudoduganella sp. | reverse complement strand
GCGCAGGGAACGTGGTAAGCCCGTATGGCTGCCGGAGCGCAGTTTGGCTCAGGCAGGCGAACCGCAAGGAACGCTGTTGGCTGTGCGGGTATGGGAGGTTGGAAAAAGCGAATGCCGGGCTGTAATGGTCCGGATAGGGGTTGAGACATCATCCCACGCGAAAGCGGGCAGACTTCCAACTGGTCAATCGTCGCAGGACGGCTGACTGATCTCGCTTGTTTAAATTTTTCTTCCCTTGAGGGGCAACACGTCCCTCAAGGGGCGTGCTGTCTCTTGATGTTGGGGGAGATCCTCAAGATTGGAGAGCAGCATGGAAGCATTGATCCGCAAGGATGAATCTGCGCTCTCCGGCGTGCCGCAAACCTGGGGCGCCATTAATTGGCGCCGCGTGGAGCGGAACGTTCGAGAAATGCAGATTCGAATTGCGAAGGCGACACAGGAAGGGGACTGGCGTAGGGTGAAAGCCCTGCAACGGTCTCTGACCCGCTCGTTCTCCGCCAAAGCACTGGCGGTACGACGAGTGACGATGAACCAAGGTAAGCGAACGGCAGGCGTCGATCGCGAAAAGTGGACAACGCCTGAAGCCCGGTGGGAAGCCATTGGGAGGTTGAAGCGCCGGGGGTACAGACCTTTGCCATTACGGAGGGTTTTCATCCCCAAGGCCAATGGGAAGGAGCGCCCTCTGGGCATTCCAACCATGTTGGACCGAGCCATGCAAGCGCTGTATTTGCTGGCGCTGGAACCGGTGTCCGAAGGAACGAGCGATCCGAACTCCTATGGGTTCCGGACCAACCGATCCACCGCGGATGCCATGTCCCAGCTGTTTGTTTCCCTATCTCAGAAGGCCTCGGCTCAATGGGTACTGGAAGCAGACATCAAAGGATGCTTTGACCATATCAGTCACGACTGGCTGGAGAGCAATGTCCCCATGGACAAAGCAATCCTGCGCAAGTGGTTGAAAGCTGGCGTGGTATTTCAGGGCCAGTTTCAGGCGACCGAAGCCGGAACACCGCAGGGAGGCATCATTTCCCCGACTCTGGCAAATGTGGCGCTGAACGGCTTGGAAACGCAACTGATCGAGTTCCTCAGAACGAAGTTGGGAGCGACCAAGGCGAAAAGGCTCAAAGTGAACGTTGTGCGTTACGCGGACGACTTCGTCATCACCGGTGATACGCCGGAGGTCCTAGAGGACGAAGTGAAGCCGTGGGTAGAACAGTTCCTTGCAGTACGGGGGCTGTCGCTGTCTACGGAGAAAACGCGGATCGTCAGCATCACTGATGGCTTTGACTTCCTAGGGTGGAATTTCCGGAAGTACTCGGGAACCCTGCTCATAAAGCCAAGCAAGAAAAACGCGCAAGCGTTCTATCGCAAGGTAAAGGCGGTCATCAGCACCAACAAGACGGTGGAGCAGTCGGACTTAATTCGACTGTTAAACCCGATGCTACGGGGCTGGGCACAGTATCACAGTCCGGTGGTGGCGAAAGCGGTGTTCGCCCGCGTGGAGCATGAAATCTTTAATGCTCTGCGACGGTGGGCAAAGCGGCGACATCCACATAAGTCCGTCGAATGGGTGCGTAGGAAATACTTTGCGACCGTCGGCGAACGAAACTGGGTGTTTGGAACCAAGTTCGTGAGCGGCAACGGCAGTGTAGGTTGGACGGAGTTGTACTCGCTCGCGGGTACGCCTATCCGGCGGCACAAGAAGATTCGGGGGGATTACAATCCCTTCGATCCAACGCAGGAACGGTACGGCGAGAAGCTGCGACAGGAGCGTATGTTGGAAAACATGGCGCACCGGAAGCAGTGGATCAAGTTGTATCTATCCCAGCAAGGCTTGTGCGCAGTGTGTCAGTGCAAGATAACCAAGGAAACAGGATGGGAAGATCATCACATCGAACCTCGCATACGCGGGGGCTCCGATGCTCTAGGGAATCGCGTGCTGCTGCATCCGAACTGTCACAAGCAAGTGCATCACCAAGGTAGAACTGTTGTGAAGCCGGTGTCCGAAGGGGCATTTAGTTGAGACTCGAGCCGTATGCGGGGAAACTCGCACGTACGGTTCCTAGGGGGGGACAGGTCAGTAATGACCTTCGTCCCTACCCTACTCTTTCGGGTAAGACAGCCCTCGCCGTGCGACGCAAGTCCCGGCCATGCAGGGCACGCCGCCGTGCCCGTTCGCAACAGGCACAGCGTGCGCAGGCCGCCTATCGACACGATCGCCGGCGGCATGTGCGTCACGGTCCCGCGCCCGGCACCAAGCGAGCCGCGCGCTTGCAACCGAACCAAAATCTATAAGAGGAGAAGTAGAGATGGAACGTCGTTCCTTTCTGTTGAAGGCGTCGGCCGTAGCCGCCACCGGGGCACTGGCCGCGTGCGGCAAGGGCGAAGAGAAGGCAGCGCCTGCCGCCGCCAGCGGTCCGGCAGCACCGGCCGTGGTCGGCAGCAACCCGGCCGTGGAATGGCGCCTGGCCTCGAGCTTCCCCAAGTCGCTCGACACCATTTTCGGCGCCGCCGAGCTGCTGTCGGCGCGCGTGAAGGAACTGACCGACGGCAAGTTCAACATCAAGGTGTTCGCGGCGGGCGAGATCGTGCCGGGCCTGCAGGTGCTGGACTCGGTACAGAACAACACCGTGCAGATCGGCCACACGGCCGGCTACTACTACTTCGGGAAGAACCCGACGCTGTGCTTTGACACCACCGTGCCGTTCGGCCTGACCGCGCGCCAGCAGAACGCCTGGATGCTGCAAGGCAACGGCATGAAGCTGATGCGCGAGTTCTTCAAGGAATACAACGTCGTCAACTTCCTGGGCGGCAACACCAACGCGCAGATGGGCGGCTGGTTCCGCAAGGAAATCAAGACCGTGGCCGACCTGCAGGGCCTGAAGTACCGCATCGCCGGTTTCGCCGGCGTGGTGCTGTCGCGCCTCGGCGTGGTGCCGCAGCAGATCGCCGGCGGCGACATCTACCCGGCGCTGGAAAAGGGCACCATCGACGCGGCCGAATGGGTGGGTCCGTACGATGACGAGAAGCTGGGCTTCTACAAGGTGGCACCGTACTACTACTACCCGGGCTGGTGGGAAGGCAGCGCGCAGCTGTCGTTCTACGCCTCGGCCAGCGAGTTCGAGAAGCTGCCGGCGCTGTACAAGCGCGCACTGGAAACGGCGACCATCGAGGCCCACACCACCATGATGGCCAAGTACGACACGGTCAACCCGCAGGCACTGGCGCGCCTGCTGGAAAACGGCGTCAAGCTGCGCCCGTTCTCCAAGGAAATCATGGAAGCCTGCTTCAAGGCGACGCAGGAAGCCTACGCCGACGAAACCGCCAAGAACCCGTCGTTCAAGAAGATCTACGACGACTGGCGCGTGTTCCGCAACAACGAGGCAGCGTGGTTCAACGTGGCCGAGCAGGCCTACTCGCAGTTCAGCTTCGCGCGCAAGCTCTAAGCACGTTCCGGCCGATGCCGGGCACAAACCCCATGCCTGTCTGCGGGCATGGGGTTTTTTATTGCCCGGCGAGCTTTTCCCGGTGCCGGTAGAATCGCCGGCATCGACCGGAATTCCCTATGCAAATCGGCATCCTTTACGCGCTCCTGGCTTATGTCATCTGGGGGCTGCTCCCGCTCTATATCAAGTCGCTGCCCGGCATTGCGCCGACGGAGATCCTGCTGCACCGGATGGTGTGGTCGCTGGTGTTCCTGGGGCTGGTGCTGGCCTGGCGGCGCCAATGGGCCTGGCTCGGCCAGTTGAAGGACCGGCGCCTGCTGCTGTCGTTCGGCGCCAGCGCGGCGCTGCTGTGCGCCAACTGGTTCCTCTATATCTGGGCGGTGTCGGCCAACCGCGTGGTCGATGCCAGCCTGGGCTACTTCATCAATCCGCTGTTCAGCGTGCTGCTAGGCGTGGTGTTCCTGCACGAGCGGCTGCGCGCGGTGCAATGGCTGTCGATCGCGGTGGCAGCGGCCGGGGTGGCGTGGCTGACGGTGGCGG
This sequence comes from Pseudoduganella sp., assembly GCA_039593645.1. GTDB lineage: Bacteria > Pseudomonadota > Gammaproteobacteria > Burkholderiales > Burkholderiaceae_D > Rugamonas. Next base: position 827 of record JBCNOX010000444.1, on the reverse strand, counting down.
CGGGCCAGTTGCCCTGGATCGCACTCGGGCTGGCGGCCAGTTTTGGCGGCTACGGGCTGTTGCGCAAGACGGGGGCGCTGGGCGCGCTCGAAGGATTGTCGCTGGAGACGCTGCTGCTGTTTCCTTTTGCCGCGGCGATGCTGGCCTACCTCTTCACCACGGGGCAGGATGGCTTCACCCACGCAGCGCCTGGTACGCAATTGCTGCTGCTGATGGCCGGGCCAGTGACGGCGGTGCCGCTGCTGTTCTTCGCCGCCGGCGCGCGGCGCATCCCGCTGTCGCTGCTGGGCCTGCTGCAATACACCGGGCCGACGCTGCAGCTGCTGCTGGGCGTGTGGCTGTGGCATGAACCGTTTCCCGCGCAGAAGCAGGTCGGCTACGCGCTGATCTGGATTTCGCTGGCGCTGTATGCGGTGGAAGGGCTGTGGGTGAACAGCCGGCAAAAGGCGGCCTCCATCCAGGCGACTAATGAATCGATTTGATTCAGCGAAGCGTTTATTCTTCATGTAGATAAACCTGGTGCCCCGGCCATGTCCGCGCCGCCTGATGCCACGCCCCCGGTCCAGCGCAAGATCATCCATTGCGACTGCGATTGCTTCTACGCCTCGGTCGAGATGCGCGACGACCCGTCGCTGCGCGGCCGGCCGATGGCCGTGGGCGGCTCGCCCGACCGGCGCGGGGTGATCGCCACCTGCAACTACGAAGCGCGTGCCTTCGGCGTGCGCTCGGCCATGGCGTCGGCGCAGGCGGTCAAGCTTTGCCCCGATCTGCTGATCCTGCGTCCGGCCATGGACAAATATCGCGAGGTATCGCGCCAGATTTTTGCG
>JBCNOX010000443.1:0-4821 GCA_039593645.1 Pseudoduganella sp. | reverse complement strand
TGAGCGTGTGACCTTCGAGGCACAGACTGCCCAGGCCAAGTAATGGCCTCCTCCCTCGAGACGACGTTCTCGCGCGAGTGGTTGCGGCGGGGCGCGCTGGCATGTGCGCTCTGGCCATTGTCCCTGCTGTTCCGGGGCCTGGCTGCCCTGCGGCGCGGCTTGTATGCGGCCGGCGTCTCGCAGGCCGAGCGACTGCCGGTGCCGGTCGTCGTCGTGGGGAATATTTTCATTGGCGGCACGGGAAAGACGCCGCTGACCATCTGGCTGGTCGACGCGCTGCGCGCCGCTGGCCTGCGGCCGGGCGTTGTTTCGCGCGGGTTCGGCAGCAAGGATGCCGCCCCGCGTGAAGTTGGCGCCGGGTCGACGCCGGCCGAGGTGGGGGATGAGCCGGTCCTGATCGCCGCCCGCACCGGCTGCCCGGTGTTCGTCGGCCGTGCACGTGCCGCTGCGGGGCGTGCCTTGCTGGCTACCCATCCGGAAGTCAACGTGATCGTCACCGATGACGGCTTGCAGCATTACGCCCTGGCGCGTGATCTGGAAATCGTGCTGTTCGATGGACGGGGCGTTGGCAACGGCTGGACCTTGCCGGCCGGTCCACTGCGCGAACCGCCTTCCCGCAAACGCGATTTCACCGTGGTCAATGCGCCGGAGCTGACGGATACGCTGTCTGCCGCCGTCGCGCCGCCGGCCGCAACTCGCGCACCCGCACCGGCCGCGCCATGGCAGATGCGGCTCGCAGGCGACGTCGCCGAGCGTCTTGGCCAGCGCAGCGAGCGCATGAAGCTGGCCGAGCTGGCGCAGCGCCCCGGGCTGCGGGTTGTTGCCGCCGCAGGGATCGGCAACCCAGCCCGCTTCTTCGGCATGTTGCGTGCCGCGGGAATCGCGCCAGTCGAGCTGCCGCTGCCCGATCATCACGACTTTGAAGACCGTCCTTTTGCCAATCTCGAGGCCGACTTTATTCTGGTGACGGAGAAGGATGCAGTAAAATGCTGGCAAATTGAAGAATTACGCAACGATCCGAGAATCTGGGTCGTTCCAGTCAGCGCCCGCATCGACGCGGCGCTGGCCGATCAAATTGTGGAGAAACTACGTGGACGCACGCCTGCTTGATATCCTGGTCTGCCCTGTGTGCAAGGGCCCTCTGGAGTACGACAAAAAAGCCCAGGAAATGATTTGCAAAGGCGACCGCCTGGCATACCCGATCCGCGACGGCATCCCGATCATGTGGGCCGACGAAGCACGCTCCCTGCCAGACACCACGGAGTAAGCGGTGTCCTTCATCGTCATCATCCCGGCCCGCCTGGCCTCGACCCGCCTGCCCAACAAGCCCCTGGCCGACCTGGGCGGCAAGCCGATGGTGGTACGTGTCGCCGAAAGGGCAAAAGAAGCCGGCGCCGCCCGCATCGTCGTCGCCACCGACCACGATTCTATTAAGGAAGCCTGCGAACAGCACGGCATCGAAGCCTTCATGACCCGTGCCGACCATCCGTCCGGCACCGACCGCATCGCCGAAGTGGCGCGCGCCATCAACCTGGCGCCGGATGCCGTCGTGGTCAATCTGCAGGGCGACGAGCCGCTGATCGACCCGCAGTTGCTGCAAGCCGCAGCCGCCCGCATTGGCGCCGACGTGCCGATGTCGACCTGCGCCCACCCGTTGCACGATGCAGCCGACGCCTTCAACCCGAACGTGGTGAAGGTGGTGCTGGACAAGCAGGGCCGCGCGCTCTATTTCAGCCGTGCCACCATCCCGTGGCACCGCGATGCCTTTGCCAAGGATCAGTCGGCCCTGCCGGCCGGCTACGTTCCCTTGCGCCATATCGGCCTGTACGCCTATCGAAACGACTTCCTGCAAGCCTATCCGGCGCTGGAAGTGTCGCCGCTGGAGGGGGTTGAAGCCCTGGAGCAGCTGCGCGTCCTGTGGCATGGATACCCCATTGCCGTGCACGTGACCGATTCCGCCCCGGCGGCAGGCGTGGATACCCCGGAAGACCTGGCGCGCGTGCAGGCACTCTACAAAAGTGGCGGTTAAACCAACTTTTGTGGTAAGTTTCTAGCAAGGTGGCTAAGGCATCATCAAAAATTATTATTAAATCGTTTAGGAACATTCATGCGTCTCATTCTGTTAGGAGCACCAGGAGCCGGTAAGGGCACCCAGGCCAACTTCATCAAGGAAAAGTACAACATCCCTCAGATTTCGACCGGCGACATGCTGCGTGCCGCAATCAAGGAAGGTACTGAACTGGGCCTGGCCGCTAAAAAAGTGATGGACGCTGGCCAGCTGGTTTCGGACGACATCATCATCGGGCTGGTGAAAGACCGCCTGAAGGCGCCCGATTGCGCCAATGGATACCTGTTTGACGGCTTCCCGCGTACCACCGCGCAAGCCGACGCGATGAAGGACGCAGGCGTCAAAATCGACTACGTTCTCGAAATTGCCGTGCCGGACGACCAGATCGTCGAACGCATGAGCGGCCGCCGCAGCCACCCGGCTTCGGGCCGTGTTTACCACGTCAAATTCAATCCTCCTAAAGTCGAAGGCAAGGACGATGTCACCGGCGAAGACCTGGTGCAGCGCGACGACGACAAGGAAGAAACCGTCAAGAAGAGGCTGGAGGTTTACCACAACCAGACCGAAGTCCTGCTCAGCTACTACGGCGAGTGGGCCAAATCGGGTCAACCTGGTGCGCCCAAATATCGCAAGATCGAAGGCGTTGGTCCAGTCGAAGAGATTCGCGACCGTGCGTTCGCGGCTCTGAACAGCTAAATCACACCAAGCGGGCTTAGGCCCGCTTTGTCATTGCGGGCGCTTGCGCCTGTTGCGCGGCCCCCTGGCCGTGAAGTGTCAAAGTTTTGCAGTACGTAGTTCGGGTTGTACCGAGTTCGTTTTGTTAGCTTTTGATTCTAATAACGTAAGGGGGCAATTTATGGCAGCAAGTTTGTGGTTCGCGATTGCGTGCGGCGTGCTCGCAGTGGTGTATGGGCTGTGGGCGCGCAGCTGGATTCTTGGACAAAACGCGGGCAACGCCCGCATGCAGGAAATCGCGACAGCCATCCAGCAGGGTGCTGCGGCCTACCTGGCCCGCCAGTACCGCACCATCGGTTTCGTCGGTGTTGTTTTGCTGGTAGCCATCGGGGCGGCGATCGACATGAAAACCGCCATCGGCTTCCTTCTTGGCGCCGTGCTTTCCGGCGCTTGCGGCTTTATCGGCATGAATGTGTCGGTACGGGCCAACGTGCGCACCGCGCAGGCCGCGTCGGTGGGCATGAACGAAGCGCTCAATGTCGCCTTCAAGGGCGGCGCCATCACCGGCATGCTGGTGGTCGGCCTGGGCCTGCTCGGGGTGGCCGGTTTCTATTGGGTCCTTACCGTGATGGGCGCGCCAAGCGCTCCCAATCCAACGCTCAACGTGCATGAAGTGCTGAAGCCGATGATCGGCCTGGCCTTCGGTGCTTCCCTGATCTCGATCTTTGCCCGTTTGGGCGGCGGCATCTTCACCAAAGGCGCCGACGTCGGCGCCGACCTGGTGGGCAAGGTGGAGGCGGGCATTCCCGAGGACGATCCACGCAATCCTGCGGTGATCGCCGACAACGTTGGCGACAACGTGGGCGACTGTGCCGGCATGGCGGCCGACCTGTTCGAGACCTATGTGGTGACGCTGATCGCGACCATGCTGCTCGGCGCGCTGATGATTACCAGCGCGCCGGCGCAGGCGGCGATCTACCCGATGCTGCTGGGCGCGGTGTCCATCATCGGCTCCATCATCGGCTGCTCGATGGTCAAGGCGAAACCGGGCAAGAAGATCATGTCGGCGCTGTACACCGGCTTGTGGTGGGCGGCCGGCCTGTCGCTGATCGGCTTCGTGATCGTCACGTGGTATATCTGGCCTGACAATGACATGCGCTACAAGATGCTCGGCGCGACCGTTGTCGGCATCGTGCTGACCGGCCTGATGGTCTATATCACCGAGTTCTACACCGGCACCGAATTCACTCCGGTGCGCCATATCGCGGAAGCTTCGACCACCGGCCACGGCACCAATATCATCGCCGGCCTGGGCGTGTCGATGAAGTCCACCGCGTGGCCGGTGCTGGCGGTCTGCGTGGCGATCCTGGTCTCCTTCAAGCTGGCCGGCCTGTATGGCATTGCGATTGCAGCGACCTCGATGCTGTCGATGGCCGGTATCGTGGTGGCACTGGATGCCTATGGCCCGATCACCGACAACGCCGGCGGCATCGCCGAAATGTCGGGCATGCCGGATTCCGTGCGCGCCATTACCGACCCGCTAGATGCGGTGGGTAACACCACCAAGGCCGTGACCAAGGGTTATGCCATCGGTTCCGCCGGCCTGGCTGCGCTGGTGCTGTTTGCCGACTACACCCACGCGCTGGAGTCGCGCAGCATGTCGATGACCTTCGACCTGTCCGACCCGATGGTGATCGTGGGGCTGTTCATCGGCGGCCTGATTCCTTACCTGTTCGGCGCGATGGCGATGGAAGCGGTGGGCCGCGCTGCCGGAGCGGTGGTGGTGGAAGTGCGGCGCCAGTTCCGCGACATCAAGGGCATCATGGACGGCACCGGCAAGCCGCAGTACGACAAGGCGGTCGACATGCTGACCGCTTCGGCCATCAAGGAAATGATTGCGCCTTCGCTGCTGCCGGTGCTGGTGCCGATCCTGGTCGGCATGCTGCTTGGTCCGCGTGCCCTGGGCGGCCTGCTGATGGGTACCATTATCACCGGCCTGTTCGTGGCGATCTCGATGACCACCGGCGGCGGCGCCTGGGATAACGCGAAAAAGTATATCGAAGACGGCAACCATGGCG
>JBCNOX010000442.1:0-4824 GCA_039593645.1 Pseudoduganella sp. | reverse complement strand
TCAGGCAGTTCCGGGCGCCCTGCCCGCGCCAGGTAGGCCGGCGAGGCGCAGAGCACGCCGCGGCACGGCGCCAGCGGCCGTATGGCCAGCGCACGGCTATCGGGAATGCCACCCACGCGGATGGTCAGGTCAAAGCCATGCTCGATCGGGTCGAGCAGCGCATCGTCCACATGCAGCAGCGGCGCCAGTTGCGGGTGCGGCAGGCTGAAACGGGCCACCGCATCGGCCAGCCATTCGCTGCCGAAGCTGGACGGCGCCTGTATCCGCAGCGGCCCCGCCAGCTCGATGCCGGCATGCGTCACGACCCGCGCCGCTTCCTGCGCCTGCAATACCGCCAGGGCACAGGGCTCCAAGTAAGCCTGCCCGGCATCGGTCAGGCTCACGTCGCGCGTGGAACGATGCAGCAGGCGCGCATTGAGCCGTTCCTCCAGCGCGATCACATGCTTGCTCACCATGGCGCGCGTCATGCCAAGCCGGCGCGCGGCGCCGCTGAAGCTGCGCTGCCGCGCCACCTCCACAAAGATTTCCATTGCCTTGAGCTGGTCCATGGCACCGATTGTCTCCATTTTGAAGACAATGTGTCAACCGTTTGCGCATTGTTCGCATCCAATGGCTTCCCTACAATGACCCAAGTTAAGAAAAGGAGCACACACCATGCTGACCGACGCCCAGAAAGCCCAATATGCCAAGGATGGCTTCATCGTCATCCCCGGCTTCAAGACCGCAGAAGAAATCGCCGCGCTGCGCGCCCGCGCCGCGCAGATCGTGAACGACTTCGACCCAACTGTCGCACAAGGCATCTTCACCACCAAGGAGCAGGAGAAGAAAGCCGACGATTACTTCCTCGGCTCGGACAACACGGTGCGCTGCTTCTTTGAAGAAGAGGCCTTCGGCCCGGACGGCCAGCTGAAACAGGCCAAGGAGCTGTCGATCAACAAGATCGGCCACGCCATGCATGACCTGGACCCGGCCTTCCGCGCCTTCACCGCCGACGCACGCCTGGAGCAGATCGCCCGCGATATCGGCCTGGCCGAGCCGCAGGTCTGGCAGTCGATGTACATCTTCAAGCAGCCCGGCATCGGCGGCGAAGTGCGCTGGCACCAGGACGCCACCTACTTCGACACCACCCCGATCAGCGTTACCACCTTCTGGTTCGCGCTGGAAGACGCCACGCTGGAAAACGGCTGCATGTGGGCGGAACCGGGCGGCCACCGCTCGCCGCTGCGCGAGCGCTTCATCCGCGAAGGCGACCACGTGAGCGTGGAAAAGCTGGACAACACGCCATGGCCGACCGACGCCACCGCCGTGCCGCTCGAATGCAAGGCCGGCTCGCTGGTCTGCTTCCACGGCCTGCTGCCGCACTACAGCGCCCCGAACCGCTCGCCGGTTTCGCGCCATGCCTACACGCTGCACGTGACCGACGGCCGCACCGAATACTCAAAGCGCAACTGGATCCAGCGTGACGCGTCCTTCCCTGTACGAGGCTTCCTGTGAAAATCAGCATCTTCGCGCCGCACTGGGGCAGCAACGACCTGCCGCCTGACGTCTTCATCGCCAAGGTAAAAGAGGCCGGCTTCGACGGCATCGAAATGTCGCTGCCGCTGGACCGCGCCCAGCGCGACAACTGGGTGTACAAGGTCGCCAACGCCGGACTGGACTTGATTGTCGCCCAATGGGAGACCGTGTTCCACAGCGACTTCGAGGCGCACAAGCAGGCGCTCGGCGAACTGCTGCGCAACGCCTGCGAGGTGCAGCCGGTGCTGGTCAACTCCCACACCGGCAAGGACTGGTACACGCCGCGGCAAAACGAAGAACTGATCGCGCTCGCCGCGAGCATCTCGAACGAGTATAGCGTGCCGGTGGTGCATGAGATCCACCGCAGCCGCTTCAGCGGCCACCCGATGCTGCTGCTGCCCTACCTCGATCGCCTGCCGCAGCTGCAACTGAACGCAGACCTGTCGCATTGGTGCGTGGCGTGCGAATCGCTGCTGGAGGACCAGGAGCTGACACTGGCCAAGGTACTGCCGCGCGTGCGCCACATCCACGCCCGCATCGGCCACCAGCAAGGCCCGCAAGTGGCCGACTTCCGCGCCCCGGAAAATGCCGACGCACTGAAGGCCCACCTGTCCTGGTGGGACCGCATCATCGAATTGCGCCGCAACGAAGGCGCCGAACGCATGACGCTTACGCCGGAGTTCGGACCGGCCCCTTACACCTTCACCCTGCCCTACACCGGCCAGCCGGTCAGCAATGCATGGGACCAGAACGTCGCCATGCTGGACCTGCTGCGCAAACGCTACTGCGTGTAGTTGATGTTTCATTCTCTTTGGAAATTTCCGCATTCGGTGTCATACTGCCAATTTCATATTGGCAATTTTTGACGCCGGGAAGCCGCAAGGAAATGGACAAAGCAGAATTCTGGGAGATCATCGACAAATCGCGACAAGCTGCTGGGGGCGATCCGTACCAGCAGCTTGAGACGCTTGGTGATCTCCTGCGCGAGATTTCGCCGGACGAAATCGTCTCTTTCGATTACCACTTCAGCGCGTACCACGCGCGTGCTTACACCTGGGATCTCTGGGGCGCAGCCTATGTCATTGGCGGCGGATGCTCGGATGACGGCTTCATGGATTTCAGGGGCTGGCTGATTTCCCGGGGCGAGAAGGTGTACGAAGCGGCAATGGCCAACGCGGATTCCCTCGCGGCTGTCGTGGAAGAGCATGACGACGATTGCCAGGTTGAGGGTTTCGAGTACATCGCATCTCAGGTCTGGGAAGAAAAGACCGGCAAATCATTCGAGGAATTTCCCCCGCACGACCTGCCAATGGGCCGAGAAGTTCAAGGCACGCCCTGGGAAGAGGAAGACCTGGATGCCCGCTTCCCTGAACTGGCCAAGAGGTTCAACTGACAGGCGCTGGCCACCGTGAACAAATCCTGCAACGAGACCATTCCCGCTACCCCCAACGTTACAGGCATAGCATGAACTACCCTGATGTTCTTGATCCGCTAAAAGTTGGTGAATACCCGGCCTCGGCCAAGTCCGGCGGCGGTTATGTCTGGGATGCAGTCCTTGAATACCGAGTCTGGTGCCACCCGGAGCGCGGCGCTCCGGATGAAGACGACGGCAGTGATTACTACTACGCCTTCGAAACCTTCGAAGAGGCCAAGGAATTTGCCGATGAAAATCCGGGGACGGAAGAACCGCTCGCCCTGGTCCTCCAGCGGGAATATATCGACGAGCCCGAGCCCGGCCAATATCGCCACGTCAGGGAGCAGCGCATCACGGAATGGCCAGTCGCCTTCCTCTCCCGGCCGCAACGGGACGAATTCACGATCCCCGATTTCCTCGCGCAGGATGCTCCAGCGAACCGCCTCGAAATCCTGCGCGGGCTGGCTCCAAGGAGCCGCAAATGCTGACTGTCGCAGCGTTGCTGCTGGTCCTCACCGGCATCGCCCACTCATACCTTGGCGAGCGCTACATCCTGATTCGACTCTTCAAGCGCGACAACCTGCCAAAGCTATTCGGTGGAACTGACTTCACCACAGGCACGCTGCGATTTGTCTGGCACCTTCTGACCCTGGTCTGGTGGGGCATCGCGGCGATCGTATTCCTGGCATCGGGTGAGCAGCTGCAGACTGCGGTCATTCTTCGGGTCTTCAGCATTGTCGCCCTGGTTTCAGGCCTGTTCCCGCTCTACTTCACGCGTGGCCGGCACCTGTCCTGGATAGTTTTCTTCGCAGTCGCCGCGCTTCTCTGGTTAGGATCCCGATGATTACTGCTTTTAACCTGGCCGGCTTCTTTGCCGCGCATGCCATCTGGTGCGTATCCGATGGCGAGGTTTTGATTCCCATGTTTGCTTATACTGGCGAGAACGACGAAAGGAAGATGGAACGTCTCGTTGTCGGTGGCGAGCCGGCAGCAGCGGTCGAATTCGGCAAAAGCAAACTCAAGTCCAATGAACCCGACGCGATCGATGGCGTCCTGGTCTACGATGGACGCATTCCGATCAACGAACAAAAATTCGACGCGATCATTATCGAGATCAGAAGCTACTTCTCCCCGGGTTCGAAGGCCCTGATGGCCGTCCCATACCGCCCTGCTGGCACGGGGAATTTCCGCGTCTTCAAGCCCAAGCTGCTGCAATGGGAGGAATGCGATGACTTCGATATTAATATGGCAGTGCAGTCCTTCTTTGAAGGCGTGGACGCCCATGAGAAGGGAGCAGCAGTCTGGAACGCCGCGCTTGACCAGTCCATTTAAGGAACCGCCAGATGTACCACGCTATCGTCCGCCGCAAGATCATTAATGTTCTCGCTGGGCTCAGCGCAGGCCGGATTGAGGCAGTGACCGACGAACTGGCGCCGAACGCTACGCATTATTTTGTGGGCACCCATGCCCTCTCCGGAACCCGGCGCACGCCGGAAGCTATCCGTGCGTGGTATGAGCGTCTGCTTCGCCTGCTGCAGGGGATTCGCTTCACCCTGCACGAGGTGAGGGTTTCGGGTTGGCCATGGCATACGCAGGTTGAGGCCATCTGGACTGAAACGAACAACGGAACCGACGGCATCAAAACTACCGCCGAAGGCGTCAACCTGATCGAGATTCGCTGGGGACGGGTAACCAGCGTTCGCATTTACCCCGATACCGCGGCATTGGAACGTACACTGCACCGTATTGCCGCCAAGGGCACCGCGGAAGCAATGGCCAGCCCGATCACGTCCTAAGCCCGAGGCCATGAAACTTCGCCCACCGGTTGAACCGGATTACGCGGAAATCGCTTCCTGGATACCGGACGCGGAAGCGGCCCGTCGCTGGGCCGGGCC
>JBCNOX010000441.1:0-4861 GCA_039593645.1 Pseudoduganella sp. | reverse complement strand
GCATGTCGAGCAAGGGATGCGAAACGCAGGCAATCGACACAAATGCCATCGCCATCCAGCGTTTCGTCTGCAGCCAGGGCGCAGCAAGTGCCGCCAGCAATCCTAAAGCAAGGGCAAACGCAATTGAGTGCGATGCGCCGCGGTGGCCGAGCTGGTGCGCGTATTCGATGCCGAGCTTGAAAGCGATGACGTCCAGGTCGGGCACGATTGCCGCAGCCATGCCTGCCAACAGCAGCCGGCGCGAAATGCGGTTCGGGCCAAGCGCGATGCCGAGTGCCAGCGGAATCGCTGGGTGAGTGAGAATGGTGGGCATGATGCCGATGCTCTTAGTGAGGAGGCTTGTTGTGGAAGTCGACGTATAGTACCTGCAGCTGACGCGGCAGCTTCTTCCAGTATGGGGCGGCTTTGGCAGGTGGCACTTGCCAGAACAGGTTCTCTACAAACGAAACGTCGATGCATTTCCGCACTTCTTCGCTGCCAGACGCGAATACGCTGGCGACAAACCTGAAGAACTCTGAATACTCAACGAGCGAGCCTTCACGCCTCATCTCGTCGTTCAGCGCATTAGCTGCGCATTCAAACCAGCTGTAGGCAGTTTGCGCCGATGGCATCTCACCCCAGTAGTTGAGGTAATGGCGATCGGCCCTCTGGGCGAGCGCAGGGAAGCGTTCCCTGGCCGCCAGGAAAAACGAGGAGTTTTCCTGCATTACGGTTTGGGGCAGTCGACTGGAGGCAGTGGACCGAACACGACTTCGGAATCAGCCGGGCCGGAGGTTTGCAGGATGTAGACCACCTTGGCTGCGGTATCGATGTACATCATGTGCGCACGGCCGCCAGGAACCATGCCGGGCGAATTCAGCGTCATGTGCCGCGTGTCGCGCAAGCTGTCGGGCAGCTTCGGCACTGTCGGCCAATTCTCGCGTGTGCCGGACGGCGACACGAAGCTGGCGTAGTGCGCAGCGGTGCAGCGCCAGATGGGTTCCGGCTCAGGAGGTGCAGCGCCCAGCGCCGCTGCAAGCAGTAGTGAGATCGCCATAAGCAGATGATAGATTAAAAATGGAGGCTCGCATCAAATTTCATGGTTATCGACGGCTGAGCTGAGGCCTGACAGGTGGCGCACCGCTTTCCATGCGGATGCGCAGTACGCCGTCCTCCTTGACCAGCAAGGCCGCATACGAATGCGAGGTGGTTTCCGTGCCGGCCTGGTCGCTGCGCGCGACACCCCCAGTGACAAGTACCGACTGGTCGCCCAGCTTTTCGTATGCCAGGCCTTGCCAGCGGAAAGTGACCGGCGGCTTCCAGGTCTTGGCGTACTCGCTGGACAGCTTGTCGAAGCTGATCTCTTCCTTCCATTCTCCGCCGATGAAGATGGTGCCACGGCGCGAGTAACGATTGGCCAGGGCCTTGCGGTCGCCCGCGGAGACGTCTTCCGCGTAGGTATCCATGAAGAAGTGCGCAAGGTCGAGGATGTCGGTTGCCGCAGGATCCGCACAGGCGATCCTGGGCAAAGGCCCGAAGATGACGACCGAGTCCAGCGTGCCGGCGGATTGCTGGATGTAGGCGTTGCCGGCTTTGGCATCAACGTACATCACATGCGCCCGCCCGCCGGGGTAGGCGCCTGGGCTGTTCATCAACATCGACCTCTTGTTGCGCAAATGCGCTGGGAGCGCATTCACGACCGGCCATTTGGCAGCAGCGCCTGACGGCGATACGAAGGCACCGTAGTGCGCCAGCGTACAACGCCACGCCGGATCGGGATCGACTGGCGTAGAACCCACTGCCGCCGCGGCCAGCAATACGAGCAAGCTCATTTTTCCTCTAGCTCCTTTATTCGTTGAGGGATCAGGTCCATCTTGCCTACGGCATTGAATTCATTGCAGTTATCTGACGCCAGCTGTTCGGGCTCCTGGCCTTTGGCAAAGTAAAGCTTCTCGCAGTCGCAACGCAGGCGGGCCTTGAGCTTCTTGCCCTTCCTGAGTTCTGCGATCCAGCAAGAGTCCGCGCACCCACATGATTGGTAGGTCAGCACTTCCCCATTACGGTTCCAGTCCAGTTGGAATTTGGAGTGCTGGCCTGCGGCTTCTGCTGGCTGAATCGAAAAGAGCGCAGCGATGGCGAAGGGGGACAAATAGTTCATGGCGAAATGCTAACACGGCGTGGGAAATTTTCCCGCCGCCTTGCCTGTAATCGGGAAATCGTTCCGTGCCGACTGCCTATGATGATCGCTCGTTGTTTGAAAGGAGAGCATCATGATTGACCACGTATCCATTGCCACCCGCGACCTGCCACGTGCGGTGGAATTCTACAAAGCCTGCCTGGAGCCGCTTGGCTACAGCGTCCAGCACCAGGATGACAAGCAGGCGATCTTCGGCGCGAACGGCCACTGGGCCTTCGCCATCTATCCGGCGCAAGGCGACGCACCACTGGTCGGCCAGCGCGGGCACATCGCCATCAAGTCGCCATCGCAACTGGCGACGCACGCCTTCCACGCGAATGCCATGGCGCAAGGCGCCGCTTCACTGCGCAAGCCTGGCCTGCGCCCGGATGTCAACGAGCGCTATTTTGGGACGATGATCACCGATCCGGACCAGCATACGATCGAAGTGGTGCATTGGCTGGACTAATTTGGTGCACGGGGCCGGCCGGCGGCTGGCCCGCATTTTGCTGTATCGCTTGGGTCATCCACTTTATCCAAGCGCTAATGACCACCATCCGCTCAGCCAACCCGGCCGATGCTGCTGCCATCGCTGCAATCTACAACCATTACGTCGCGACCACTACGATCACATTCGAAGAGTCCGAAGTCGGCGTCGACGACATGGCCAACCGCATCACGAAAGTGATTTCATCCAAGCTGCCCTGGCTGGTGCTGGAGCAGGACGGCAAGATCCTCGGCTACGCTTACGCCAGCAAATGGAAAGAACGTTCAGCCTACCGGTTTTCGGTCGAGAGCTCGATCTACCTGCACCAGGAAGTGCGCGGCAAAGGCTTCGCGCGCAAGCTGTACCAGCATCTGTTCAACCTGTTGCGCCAGAGCGGCGTGCACCTGGTGATCGGCGGCGTTGCGCTGCCCAACGAAGCCAGTGTTGGCCTGCATGAGAAGATGGGCTTCCAGCCCGTCGGCGCCTTCAAGGAAGTCGGCCGCAAGTTCGGCCGTTGGATCGACGTCAGCTATTGGCAGCTAAGACTGGAGTAATCGGTCAGGTCTGCTCGCGGTGGCGCAGTACCACCGTTTCGGTCGGCGCGAAATGGCGCGCCAGGCGTTCCGCCATGTAGACCGAGCGGTGCTGGCCGCCGGTGCAGCCGACGGCCACGGTCAGGTACGAGCGGTTGTCGCGCCTGAAGTGCGGCAGCCATTTCGCCACGAAGCCTTTGATATCCTGGAACATCTCCTCCGCAGTTTCCTGCGCGTCCAGGAAGGCGATCACCGGAGCGTCGCGGCCATTCAGGGGCCGCAGAGCGAGGTCGTAATACGGATTGGGAATCGCGCGCACGTCGAACACGAAATCGGCGTCGAGGGGCACGCCGACCTTGAAGGCGAAGGATTCGAAGAACAGCGTCAGCGGCGCGTTCTCGCTGTGCACCAGGTCCTTGACCCAGGCGCGCAGCTTGTTGGCGTTCATCTCCGAAGTATCGATCACATGGCCCAGCTGCTGGATGGCGGACAGACGTTCGCGTTCTTCGGCAATGCATTCGATCAGGGTGCGGCGTGCGGCCGGATTCTGGCCTGGGGCCAGCTCGTGCGACAGCGGGTGGCTGCGTCGCGTTTCGGAGAAGCGCGCCACCAGTGAATGCGTATTCGCGGTCAGGAAAATCACCTTTACTTCGTGGCCGTCTTCCTTGAGCTTGCGATACTCGCCCGGCAGGCTGGCAAGACTGGAGGCACTCCGTGCATCGACCGCAACGGCCAAGGCATCCGTTCCCTCAATGCCGAGGCGATTGATCAGGTCTGGCAGCAGCGCAGGCGGCAGGTTGTCGACGCAGTAGTAGCCGATGTCTTCGAGAACATTCAGCGCAACGGATTTGCCGGAGCCGGAGATGCCGGTAAGTAGAACGATTCGCATGTGACTGATAGTACCATTACTCCGTATCAGTCGCCGGACATGGCTTGGCGTTGCCGCTCCATGAATTCTTGCAGCGTGTCGATGCCGCGCAGTTGCAGGATGGTGTTGCGCACCGCAGCCTCCAGCAGCACCGCGATGTTGCGGCCGGCTGCAACGGGGATCACGACCTTGCGGATCGGAAGCCCCAGCACGTCTTCGGTCGGGAACTGGAACGGCAGGCGTTCCACTTCTTCTTCCAGCGCGGAGCGGCGCACCAGGTGCACGATCAGCTTCAGGCGCATCTTGCGGCGCACGGCGGTCTCGCCGAAGATCGCCTTGATATCGAGCAGGCCCAGGCCGCGCACTTCCAGCAGGTTCTGCAGCAGCGGCGGGCAGCGGCCTTCGATCATGTTCGGCGCGATGCGCGCGAATTCCACCGCATCGTCGGCGACCAGGCCGTGCGAACGTGAAATCAATTCAAGTCCGAGCTCCGATTTGCCGAGGCCGGAGTCGCCGGTAATCAGCACGCCAACACCCAGCACGTCCATGAACACGCCGTGCATGATGATGCGTTGCGCCAGCTTCTTCGACAGGTAGACGCGCAGGAAGTCGATCACCTGCGCGGCCGGCAACGGCGTCGAGAACAGTGGGATATTCTTTTCGTCGCAGATCGCCAGAATGTCCGGCGGCGTCTCGAGGCCCTGCGCGATGATCAGCGCCGGTGGGCCGCCCGCAATCAGCTCCCCGATCACGTGCGCGCGGGTCAGCGATTTGAGGCGCTGGTAGTAATTGATTTCCTGGTGGCCGAACACCTGGAT